>JAHLLJ010000201.1 GCA_020444205.1 Deltaproteobacteria bacterium
TAGGCCTGCACCGCCACCAGGGAGATGCCTAGGCTCTTTTCCAGGTCCTGTATCTTGTCCAGCTTGGCCTCGTCCAGTTGAGCCAGCTGGATGGCGTGGCAGGAAAAAGCCAACAAGGTCTGGCCCAGGTCGCTCTCCAGTTGTTTGATCTTGGCGATGTCCTGATCGTTCAGGCTGGAAAGGCTGCAAATCATTTTGACCTCCCTTTCCCCGTAAGTTGCTTGCCCCTGATTATCCGCCATGACCCGATGAGGATTTTAAGCGCATCGTGCTTAGAATTGGCGAACCCTACTGTTGAGGCGGCTTCACGCAGTTGGGCTTGCCCTGCCTCTTGCACAAACGGTAGGCTGCATTGTCGGCCCAAAAGCGCATGGCCTGCTCCACATCGCCCCAGGTGCTAATTTCCGCCGCGTCCAGCTGCTTGCCGCCTATCCGGTCGGCCACCCAGGCGCCCAGCAACTCGCCGGTCTCCGCGTCGGTCACCTTGGAGGCCACGGCTGCCTCGCCCACAAAGGAGGGCTTGCCGGTCACCGCGTCCTTGAGCGAGGAGATGACCACCGCCTGGGGCACCACCGTGGAGATGACGTCCAAACCCACCTTGGAGGGCACCGCCTTGGTAAGGGCCACCTGCACCCTGAGCGTCCCCGGCCCCGGGGTGGAGACCATGGTGATCTGCTTGCTCATGGCCTTGTAGATGACTTGGTAAAAATAGTTGGCCAGCTTTTGGCGCTCGGTCATGGAGATTCCCTGGTCCGGAGCGCCCGGATCGCGCCAAAAAGTGACCGGGTCCAAGAGCATCTTGTCGTAGGACGGCCACTTGGTCATGGGATTGACATAGATCCAGGCGGGTTGACCGGGTCCTCCGGGCTCCAGCTTGGCCGCGTCCGCTCCCAGGAAGCCGCCGGGTTTGACGTCCTCGTGCACTCCCTTGGGTGCGGCGCAAGCGGCCAAGCTCACAACCGCAACCAATAACATCATTATCTGCCAACGCCTCATGCCAGCGCCTCCATATCAATCGACTAAATCGCCTTTTTTCAGCATGAGGCTTTTTATCAAACAAAACCAGAGTGTTTTAGCGGTATTTTTTGCGCCGTCCTCTCAGCGCGGCGCCCACAAAAAGAGGCGGGGCTGAACCCCGCCTCGCTTCGTTGACATGCTTGCCGCGCCTAATTCTTGGGAGGCGCCCCGCAGTCGGTCCTTTTCTGGAGTTCACACAGATTGTAGGCCGCACTGTCGGCCCAGAACTTCATGGCCTGCTCCACGTCACCCCAGGAAGAAAGCTGGGCCTCGGTAAAGTCCTTGCCTCCCACCCGGGCGGCCACCCAGGCCCCCAGGAGCTCGCCGCTTTGGGCATCGGTTACCTTGACCGCCACGCGGGCCTCGCCCACAAAGGCGGGCTTACCGGTGACCGCGTCGGTCAAGGCGGAAATGGCCACCCCCTGGGGAAGCACCGAGGAGGCCACGTCCAGGACCACCACCGAGGGCTCGGCCTTGGTTATGGCCACCTGGGCCCGCAATACACCAGGACCGGGGACCGATACCATGGTCAGGTGCTTGGACATGGCCTTGGCGATGACCTTATAGAAATAGTTAACCAGCATCTGCCGGTCGTGCTGAGACAAATGCTGCTGTTTATCCTTGGGATCGCGCCAGAAAGTCACTGGGTCCAGGATCATCTTGTCGTAGGAGGCCCAGTTTGCCTTGGGGTTCATGTAGACCCAGGCGGGCTGGCCCTTCTTGCCGGGTTTTAGCTTGCTTGCCGCCGGGCCCAGGAAGCTGGAGGTCTTCTCCACCTGCTTGGAGGTCAAAGGAGCCGGCGCACAGGCAGACATGGCCGCCACCGCCATTAACAACAAAACTACTAGCCACGTTCGCATCATCTCTCCCCCGTTTTTGATTGTTTAAACTTCCATTCATAATGAACTTGGGCCTTCGCAAAAGTCAAAAAATCAAAACAGCGCCGCATCAGGCGAAAACGGCCGCGACCCACCGGCTGGTGGATCGCGGCCCAAGGGCTCTTATTACAGGTTATTTACCGCGCAGCTTGGCCAGGGCCTGATGCGCCGCGTTGATCAGCGGGTGCACCGTGGGGGCGGATGACAGCTTGGGGTGGGTGGCGATCTGCATCATGTCCATGTCGCGCACGGTCACCCCTTTTTGAATGCCCATGGCGATGACGTTGACCAGCTCCCCGGCCGACTCGCCGCCCGAGACCTGGCCGCCCAGCAAAGCCCCGGCCCGGTCGGCGAACAACAGCTTCACGCTCATGGGCGAAGCGCCCGGCAAATTCCCCGGGTGACGGTCCGGGGCGGTGGCGCTGCCGCTTACATAGCGGATTCCCTCGCGCTTGCAGGCCCGTTCGGTCAGCCCGGCGCTGGCATAGCAGGTGTCGCCGAACTTGGTGGAAAAGGCGGCGATGCTGCCCTGGATCTGGTTGAGCACCCGGATGCCGTAGATGTTGGTGCCCGCGTTGCGCGCCTCGGCGGTGGCGGTGGAGGCCAGCCACACCGGCACCGCCTTGCGGGTGAAGAAGTCGCGCTTGAGGGCGCAGTCACCCACCGCGAAGATGTCCGGGGCGGAGGTGCGCATGTAGCTGTCCACCCAGATGGAGCCGTCGTCGATCAGGCGCAGGCCCGCATCGGCGGCCAGCTTGGTGTTGGGGCGGCCGCCGATGCCGATAATCACCAAGTCGGCATCCAGTTCCTCACTGCCGGAAAGGGCCACGGTCTGAACCTTGCCCTCGCCTTTGAAGGCCTCCACCATGCGGCCCAGGTGCATCTTTATGCCCCGGGCTTCCAAATTGCTTTGGATCTCGTCGCAATACTCGTCGTCAAAGGCTGCCTGCAGCACCTTGGGCATCAGCTCCACCAGGTGGATGTTCACCCCGGCCTTTTGGGCCAGCTCGTCGGCGAATTCCGCCCCGATGAACCCGCCGCCCACTATGACCACGTTGGTGGCGGCCTTGGCCTTTTCCACCAGGCCGCTCAGCGGAGCCAAGCTCTTGGTTATGGTGAACACGCCCTCCAGGTCCGCGCCGGGTATGGGCGGCTTGGCCGGGTTGCTGCCCGTGGCCAGCACTAGGCGGTCAAAGCTCACCGTCTCGCCGTTGTCCAAGGCCAAGGTCTTGGCCTTGGCGTCCAAGGATACGGCCCCGGCCACCACGGTCTCTATGCCCGCCCCTTCCAAACCGGCCATGGGCATCGTATTGCCCTTGGGGTCTTCCATGGTGTTGATCATGTAGGGAATGGCGCAGGGGATCACCCCATCGCCGATCTCACGGATAACGCAAACTGACTTGTCCGGATAAACGCTTTTGGCGGTCATTGCGGTGATGACCCCGCCGGGGCCTCCACCCACCACCACGATGTCTTTTTCCATGATCGTCCTGTCCTTTAGGTTCGCGTGGTTGTTAAATAGCCGCGACATCTCGTCCCGGCCGGCTCCCCGCGCAACTCGTCCACCACCCGGCGCCTAGCGCGGTAAGGCCCGCGCCTGTCACAGGGAGCAAATGACGGTGATCGGCTTTGCAGGGAGCGGCCATTGGCCGGATGTGGCGGTGATGTTTTCACTGTCCGGTTGCTTTTCCTAGGTGTGGCTGTCTTATCTCCTAATATTTGTAGTACTTTTGTAGCTTTTTGCAAGGACAACCGGACGCCGGTCTGCGACAAAGGCTGGAGATGCAACTCAACTATGCGTTATAAGGTATTTATAAGGATCAGGCTTTCAGAAGGGTAGCCAGGCAAAGGGCACGGCTGAGGGCGGTGGCCCAGCCCTCTTGGGAATGAAAATAACCCTCAATATCAGCGGCGGGCACAGGCCGGGGCGCCTCGCCTTCCAGTTCCAGGGTCAGCAGCAAGCGAGTGATCTTGCGGCCCTGGGCGTCCACTTGCCAGCGGCCCACCTCGGGAAACAGCAGCACCTTTACCCGCCTGCGCCAGCTTTTTTCTTCCAGCCACAAGCGCACTCCGGGGTTGCGGCCATCCGCCAGGTGATAGGTGTACTCGGCCAGGGAGAAGCTCTCGAACCCGGCCAGGCGGGGAAGGTTCTGGACCAGGTAGTCGTAGTGGTTGAGGTCTTCCACCGTCCCGCCCGCAAGCTCGGCGTTGAGGGCGGCCACCGTGGCCCGGGCCCGGGCCAGGATGGCGGCCAAGGCGGCGGCCGGTGCTTCTTCAGGGAGGCCCTCGCTGGGGAACGGGGCGGGCTCTTGCTCCAAGCGGGCCAGCACCCGGGCGGTGAGGTCTTCTTGAGAGTGCGTCATGGCTCAAACCCTTGCGCGTAGGCGCGCCTGCCCCAAACCGCCAAGGCCCCTCCGGCGGTGATGAGCGCGAATGCCAGCACATCGTTCCAGGCGGGGAACTGGCTCCATACCAGCCAGTCTATGAGCGCGGCGAACAGTACCCCGGAGTAGCGGAAAGGACCCAGCTCGCCCATGCTGGCGTAGTGATAGGCCCCGCTGGTCAGGGCGGGCACCAAGATGGTGAGCAGGCCCAGGCAAAGCAGGGCGGCCAGCAAGCCGGTGTCCTCGAACAGGGGGCTGGCCCAGTCGCGCGGGGGAAATAGGCTCTGCTGCCAGGCGGGATAATGAACCCCCACCATGCTCATGGCGCTGAGGCTTATCACCACCCCGCATAACACCACATAAAAAGATATGCGTTCTTTGGGTTCGCTTTGCCCCAGCATGTTGCTGGTGACCAAAACCACGCTCATCAGCACCCCCGAGGCCAGGGCCAGCCAAGAGACTCCGCCGATGCGTTCGGAGACGGGAACCATGACCAAGGCCACGCCGGCCAGGCCCAGGGCTATGCCCAGCCAGGCCATCCAGGGCTGGCGGATCCTGCGGAAAAAGTGATTCCACACCGTGGCCAGGATCGGAGCCAGGTTGAACAAAAGCAGCGCCTTGGGCAGGGGGGTGCTGCTCAGGCTGGAGTACAGGCAGTACATGGCCGCCACGTAGATGGTGCCGTTGATTACGTGCAAACGGGGTTTGGAGGTGGCCAGGGAAAGGTCGGGAAAATACAGCAGCCGCGCCGCCAGGAACATGGCCATGCCTGCGGTCATGCGCACGCTCAACAGGAATTCGATGGAAAAGGCGGCCGAGGCCCACTTGATGATGGCGGCCATGATCGCCACGCCCAGGGCCGCCAGCCCCACCATGGACGCCCCCCGGGGAATGCTCTTACGGACCATGACTCAGCAGCGCTGTGAGTCGGGACGATATTCGCGTCGCCAAGGTCATGGCCCTTGCGCTTTACCCTCCCCTGAGCACCCGGTGGTCGCCCACCCGCATGGTGACCATGGTGGAGTCGAAGTGCTCCAGCAGGGGGATGATGTACTTGCGGCTCAGCCCGGTCATTTCCTTGAACTGAGCCGCCTCGATCTTCTCGTTGGCCTTAAGGAACTCCACCAGGCGCGCCTTGATGTCGGCCAGGGCCTGGGCATCGTAGTAAAGCTCCTGCTTCACCTTGACCAGCACCCCCTCGTCCACCAGTACGGCCAAGACCTGTTTGGCCTGGCCCGGGTCGGCCCCGGCGATGACGTCCTTTAGGTTGGGTGGAGCCAAGCCGCCGTCGGCATAGGCCTTTTCAATGCGCTCACGCAGGGCCTTGTCCGCCCCGGCCAGCTGGACCTGATGGCCGGGCAAACGCAAAAGGTCTTTTTCAGCCACAACCGCCTCGCTCCCCTCCAGCTTGCGCATCAGGTGGGCGAACAGCTTGGAGTCTTCGCTGCTGAGCAGGCGGCGGCGCAGCTCCTCCCGGGGCATGCCCGCCTTGAGGGGGTTGGCCTGGTGATAAGCAGCCAACATCTCCAAAGCCTGGTCCATGAGCTGCTGCTGCACCGGGGCGGCGATCATGCGGCCGCCCTCCTTGTCAAAGCGCACCAGCTCCTGCTTGGAGAGCATGTCGCCCACCAGGTTGTCCAGGGCCTTGGGGCCCAGGTGCACCAGGCGGGGCAGCTCCGCGGTGGTGATGCCCGTGGCTCCGGCCAGGCGGGCGTGCACCGCCACCTTTTCGCGGGGCTCGCCGTCCAGCAGAATCCCCAGGTCGGCCATGATCTCGGGCCGGTTGCGCTTGTGTCGTCCGGGATGGGGATGCAGCACCACCCCGCCGGCGATGGTGTGCACCGGCGAGTAGG
>JAHLLJ010000202.1 GCA_020444205.1 Deltaproteobacteria bacterium
GTGGACAGCGAGCACTCGGCCATCTACCAATCGCTGATGGGCAATGACCCGGCTGGAGTGCGCCGTTTGTGGCTCACCGCCAGCGGAGGCCCCTTTTGGACCTACACCAAGGAGCAGCTTGCCCGAGTGACCCCGGAGATGGCCCTGGCCCATCCCACTTGGTCCATGGGCCCCAAGATCACCATCGACTCGGCCACTTTGATGAACAAGGGCCTGGAGGTCATCGAGGCCCGCTGGCTCTTTGACCGGGGCTACGACGCCATCAAGGTGGTGATTCACCCCCAATCGGTGGTCCACTCCCTGGTGGAATACGTGGACGGCTCCTTTTTGGCCCAGCTGGGTCTGCCGGACATGAAAACCCCCATCGCCTTTGCCCTGGCCTACCCTAAGCGCCTGGCCATGGACATGCCCCGCTTGGACCTGGCCCAGGTGGCCAGGCTCAGTTTTGAAGAGCCGGACCTGGAGCGCTTCCCGGCCCTGGGCCTGGCCTTTGCCGCCGGGCGCGAGGGGGGCAGCGCCCCGGCGGTGATGAACGCGGCCAATGAAGTGGCCGTGGGTCTTTTCTTGCAAGGGCGCCTGACCTACGGCCAAATCATCGATTGCGTGCGAGCGGTGCTGGACGCCCACCAAACTCAATCACTGTCCAGCGTGGCCGCCGTGTTGGAGGCCGACCGTTGGGCCCGGAACCAGGCCCGGACCTGGGCCGAGGCCCATGGAGGAGCCGCGTGACCCTGATCAGCGCCATCATCGTATTGGGCATTCTGATTTTCGTGCACGAGTTGGGTCACTTTTTGGTGGCCAAAAAGGCTGGAGTGGGAGTCAAGGTCTTCAGCTTGGGCTTTGGCCCGCGCCTGGTGGGTTTCAAAAGGGGCGAGACCGACTACCGCCTGTCGGCCATCCCTTTGGGCGGTTTTGTGCGCATGGTGGGGGAAAACCCCGGCGACGAAGTGGCCCCGGAAGAGGAGGCCCAATCCTTTGCCCATAAAAAGGTGGGCTGGCGTCTGGCCATCGTGGCCGCCGGCCCCCTGTCCAACGTAGCTTTCGCCCTGATCGTTTACTTCGGGGTTTTGCTGATCTGGGGCCTGCCCACCATAACCACCCAAGTGGGCGGGGTGTTGCCCAATTCCCCGGCGCTGGCCGCGGGGGTGCAAAAAGGCGACAAGGTGCTGGCCATCAACGGCAAGGCCACCGCCGATTGGGGTGAGATGGTCAAAACCATCCAGCAAAGCAGCGGCCAGCCCCTAAAGGTCACCGTGGAGCGCGGCCGCAAGCAGGTGGACCTGACCATCATCCCTCGCCAAGAGGAAGTTACCGACATATTTGGCGATAAGCACCAGGTCTTTCGGGTGGGCATAGCGGCCAGCCCCAAGACGGTCAACCGCCCGGTGGGGCTATGGGAAGCAACCACCCTGGCGGTGCGCAAGACCTATTGGGCCGGCGAGCTGATCATCATGAGCGTGGTCAAAATTATCCAGGCCAAGGTCTCGGTGGATAATTTAGGCGGTCCCATCATGATCGCCCAGGTGGCCAGCGAAGCCGCCAGCCACGGCCTGGCCCCTTTACTGGACCTGGCCGCCCTCATCTCGGTAAACCTGGCCATCCTCAATCTCTTGCCCATTCCCGCTCTGGACGGCGGCCACATCTTCTTTTTCCTGTTCGAGGCCATCACCCGGCGCCCAGTGTCCCTGGCCACCCGGGAAAAGGCCCAACAGGTGGGCATGGTCCTCTTGATTCTGCTGATGGTGTTCATCTTCTACAACGATATCGCCCGTTTGCTGGGCGCTTACGCTCAGTAGGGAACAGGCGGTGATCCTGGCTCTAGACACCTGCCTGGCCGGCGGGGGCGCGGCTCTGGCCCACGGGGGCAAGGTGCTGGCCCAGGCCCTTTTGGAGCCCGGCCCGGGCTTTAGCCGCCGCCTGTTGCCCGCCATCGAGCAGGTTATGCACCAAGCCGGGGCCTCGCGGAGCGAGCTCACCGGTCTGGCGGTAACCATCGGCCCCGGCTTTTTCACCGGCCTGCGCGTGGCTCTGGCCACGGCCCAAGGAATGGCCTTGGGCCTGGACCTGCCGGTAGCTGGGGTGTCCAGCTTGCGCCTGCTGGCCGAGGCGGCCCCGGAGGGACGGCGCGTTGTGTGGTCATTGGCCGACGCCCGGCGGGGGCTGCTCTACGCCGCATGTTTTGAGCAGGACGGGGAGTCCTTCACCCGCCGCGAGGCGGACATGGCCATCACTCCCGAGCGCCTGCTGCCCCTGTTGGAGCCTCCGGCCCTGCTTTTAGGTCCTGGGGCGCGCCTTATCGACCCCGCCAACTTGGCCCCCGGCCTGGAGCTGGCCCCGGAGGCAATGGACCAGCCCAGCCCCGGCCTTTTGGCCCTTATCGGAGCCCGCCGCCTGGCCCACGGTAAAGGCCTGGCCCCTCACCAACTTCGGCCCCGCTACTGCCGCCCCTCGGACGCGGAGGTGCGTTTCGGGCTTCCTTTGGACGATTACCATCTCGTACAGTGACCACCGCTTTTCCCATGTTATAATGCTGTGACATCCGAGGAGGAGTGCACATATGCGCCGGTGGTTGATTCTTACAGCGGTCCTGGTGGGCCTTTGTCTGCCCTTTACCGCTCTGGCTCAGGATAATTCACCCAGCATTACGGTCGACGGAGAGGCAACTCTGCGGCTCGCTCCCGACGAGGGAGTCATCACCGTGGGTGTAAGCACCGATGCCCTTACCGCCGCCCAGGCATCGCAGGCCAACGCAACCGCCATGCAAAAAGTGGTGAGCGCGCTGAAAGATAAGCTGGGCAAAAAGGGCCGATTGGAAACGGCGGGCTACTATTTGCGCCCCCTGACCACCTGGGACAAGGAAAACAAGAAAAACACCATCACCGGCTACCGGGCCCAGCATCAGGTGCGCGTCACCAGCCGCGATCCCCAAGCCCTGGCCGGGCTGCTGGACGCGGCGGTGGCCGCGGGCGCCAACAACATCTCCGGCCCCGCCTGGCGGCTTTCCGATTCCCAAGGCGCCCAACGCCGGGCCCTGGCCGCCGCTTTTGCCGAAGCCCAGGCTAGAGCCGAGGTGCTGGCCAAGGCCGCGGGCATGCACCTGGGGCAGGTGCTAAAGATAAGGGTGTCCGGCGTACCGGAAACCGCTCCCATGCTGAACCGCGGCATGGCCAAGGCCATGGCCGCCACACCCTTGCAGCCGAACGAGGTACAAGTGCGCGCCGAGGTGGATTGTCAGTTTGCCCTTCTGCCGGCCGCTCCGGGTGTTGCCAAATAAATTTTTTACCGTTTGTGAGGATAAAGAGTATGGATCGTAGCGACATGGAGCTTATCAAAGCCAACCTGGACAAAGACCCGGAGTTGGCCAAACTCTGGGCCGATCACCTTGAAATGGAAAAAAAGCTCGATGAGATGAACCAGCGCCTGTACCTGTCCACCGAAGAACAGATTGAGCGAAAGCAGCTGCAAAAGCTCAAGCTGGCCGGGCGCGACCGTATTGAGCAGATTTTAGCCACCATGCGCGGTGGTGCCGATTAAGGCTTGAACATGGACAAGTTTCCCTTGGCCCGCCAGGGCTGGCCCTACCTGGCCGCGGCGGTGGCGTTATCCGTGGTGTCCAGCGCCCTGCACCAATGGTGGCTGGCCGTGCCATTGTGGGCCATTACCCTGATAATAGGCAACTTTTTTCGTGATCCCACCCGCAGCACCGATGCGGCCGAAGGAGCGATAATCTCCCCGGCCGACGGCAAGGTGGTGGTGGTGAAAGAGGCCTCCCATCCCGAGTTGCCGGGCCAGAAGGTGATCCTGGTGTCGGTGTTCATGAACATCTTCGATGTGCACGTGAACCGGGCCCCCATGGCCGGGCGGGTACTCAAGGTGATCCACCGCCCCGGCGGCTTCATGCCCGCCGACCGCGAGGCGGCCCCCACGGCCAATGAGCGGGTGGATATGGTGCTGGCCGGACGCCAGGCCACCATAGTGGTCACCCAGGTGGCCGGGCTGGTGGCGCGCAGAATCGAATGCTGGGCCGCTCCAGGGGTTGCATTAGAGCGCGGTCAGCGGTACGGTATGATTAGATTTGGCTCCCGACTGGACCTCTACCTGCCCCTGGGGATAGAGGTAAGGGTAAGCCCCGGCCAGAGAGTAAGGGCCGGTGAAAGCGTAATCGCAGAGGTTTAAATGGCACGACGCAGCCGAAATGCCCGCCGAAGAAAAAGCCGCGAACAGTGGCGCAAGGGTATCTACGTCCTGCCCAACCTCTTCACCACCGCCAGCCTTTTCTCCGGGTTCTTCGCGGCCATTGAGGCCATCCAAGGCAACTTCATGCTGGCCTGCCTGGCCATCCTGGCCTCCCTGGTCTTTGACGGCCTGGACGGCAAGGTGGCCCGGGCCACCAACACGGTAAGCCGCTTTGGGGTGGAGTTCGACTCCCTGTCCGACCTGGTGGCCTTTGGCGTGGCCCCGGCCATCCTGGTGTTCATGTGGGGCCTGGAGCCCCTGGGCCGCCTGGGCTACCTGGCCGCCTTCCTTTTCGTGGCCTGCGGCGCGCTGCGCCTGGCCCGCTTCAACGTCCAAGTGGAAGAGGTGGGCACCAGCCACTTCGTGGGCCTGCCCATCCCGGCGGCGGCCAGCCTCATCAGCACCATGATCCTCATGTGGCTGGAGCTCAAGGGGTCCGCTCCCTTCGAGCCCTGGGTTCTGGCATTCGTCGTATTCCTGCTGAGCTTCCTCATGGTCAGCAATATCCCCTACCTCTCCTTCAAGGAGCTGGGGCTGGCCAAGCTCAAGTCCTTCAACTGGCTGGTGGCCACGCTACTGCTGTTCGTCCTGGTCGCCATTCAGCCCCAATTCATGGGCTTCATCCTTCTGGCTTCCTATGTGGTCGGCGGTCCTTTCGGCGCCCGCTACATGGCCAAGAAAAAGGCCGCCAAGGCCGAAACCAAGCTGACCCGCGCCCAGGCCACCGAACAAGACCGATTGCCCTTGTCCTAGTCTTTAAGATCCCCACCCAGACATAGCCCCAGTGCACTCTAAATCCTGGTGATGTGTCCCGGCGGGGGCTGTTACTGGCGTTTCTTATTTATGGGAGATACCGCAATGTCCAACCTGGTAAAGATTTTCGACACCACCCTGCGCGACGGCGAACAGTCGCCGGGCGCTTCCATGAACCTCGAAGAAAAGATGCGCCTTGCCCACAAGTTGGCTCAGCTGGGTGTGGACATCATCGAGGTCGGCTTCCCCGCCTCCAGCCCCGGCGATTTCGATTCGGTTAATCAGATCGCCCAGCAGGTGAAGGGACCGATCATCTGCGGCCTGGCCCGCACTGGTCACGATGACATCAACACCTGTTGGGAGGCCATCAAGCCGGCGGAGAAAAAGCGCATCCACATCTTCATCGCCACCAGCGACATCCACCTGGAGCACAAGCTCAGGATCAGCCGGGAGCAAGCCCTGGAAGAGATTCGCTCCGGGGTGGGCCTGGCCACGAGCCTGTGCGACGACGTGGAGTTCAGCGCCGAGGACGCCTCGCGCTCGGACCCGGATTTCCTGGCCCAGGCCATCTCGGTTGCCCTGGAGGCCGGGGCCACCACCATCAACATCCCCGACACGGTAGGCTACACCCTGCCCGACGAGTTCACCGAGCGCATCACCTACCTCTACGAAAAGGTGCCGGGGCTCAAGGACGTCACCGTGAGCGTGCATTGCCACGACGACCTGGGCCTGGCCGTGGCCAACAGCCTGGCCGGCATCAAGGCCGGGGCGCGCCAGGTGGAGGTGTGCATCAACGGCATCGGTGAGCGGGCGGGCAACGCCTCCCTGGAGGAGGTGGTGATGATGCTGGCCACCCGGGAGAAAAAACTGGGGCTCACCACCAATATCAACCGCAAGGAGATCTATCCGGCCAGCCGTCTGGTGTCCATGATCACCGGAGTGGCGGTGCAGCCCAACAAGGCCATCGTGGGGGCCAACGCCTTTGCCCACGAGTCGGGCATCCACGTGGACGGCGTGCTTAAAAACCCCCTGACCTACGAGATCATGACCCCCGAGGAAGTGGGCATCGGCCAGAACAACCTGGTGCTGGGCAAGCATTCGGGCCGCGCCGCCC
>JAHLLJ010000203.1 GCA_020444205.1 Deltaproteobacteria bacterium
AAGCGCAAGTTCAGCGAGGGCAGCGAAGAAAAGATGCTCAGGCTGGTGGACTTCCTCTTGAGCTTCGACTACCAGCTCTCCGGCGAGGTATGCCTGGACATGTGGCTCTTGAGGAAAATGCGCTACTCCCTGAACTGGGGCGTGGAGATATTCACCCTCATCGAGGTGTTCCGCAAGGCCTCTCACGTGTCCCAGGTGGAGTTTACCCGCAAAAGCTTTGACCACAAGCACCAGCGGGTGAGCACCGACGACCCCCAGAAGGGGTTGCATCGCATGTCCCTGGACATCATCCAGACCTTGCTGCACGCCCTGATCGTGGAAGAAGGCCTGGAAGTGGGCGAGGAGTTCTTCCGCGACCTGGCCCTGACCTACGAGTCCATCGCCGAGGAGATCATCAAGAAGTATTCGGACAATGCCGAGTTCAACAACCTCAACTATGACCGCGACGCCGAGGAGAGCATGGTCTACGAGGTGCTCTCCCGGGCCATTGTGCAGACCGCCGACCATCTGGCCGCCCCCTCGCACATCGCGGAGAAGATGCTGCGCCTCACCGCCTCCTACGAGGAGTTCAAGCCCTTTGTGGACCAAGGCCTGCAGCAGACCATCCTGCGCCTGGAGGAAAGGCTCAAGGAGGAGTCCCTGGAGATTCGCAACCTGCCTTCCTGGGAGCGCATTCTTTGGAAGCTTCCCGAGCTATCCACCCAAATCGTGGATGCCCTGGAAGAGGACAAGCAACGCTTTAAGTAGAACCAACGCGCCTTGGCGCGATACTTACCGCCCCGTCCGGCCTCCGGACGGGGCGCCCCTAATATTGACCCGAAAGGATTTCACGTGGCCAGCGATTACGACGAGTTGACAGTGCAATACGAAGAGGACGGCCAGGTCTTGGTGGAGCAGTTGGACAAGCAGGTGCTCAACAAGGGCCTGTGGACCACGGTGCTTTTCCTCTACCGCGAACTCGACAAAAAGACCGGCGAGTTCGGCCCGCCCAAGGCCGGTTTCCGGCGCTACCAAAAGGTGAGCGGCGTTTTCCGCAAACGCGACGCTATCAACCTGAGCGTCAAGACCACCCCCCAGGTGGTGGATAAGCTGAAAGAGTGGTTCGAACTCTAGAACCGGGCCCCAGGGGCTATAATTACTGGTTGGAAATCTGACCTTTTGGGTGGGGGAGGAGCATTGCTGCTGGAGCTAAGCAACGCCAGGGTGAAAATCGAGCGCTTGCCCGAGCTGCGCGCCGAGGGCAGCATCCAGGCTGCCGGGTGCACTGTGTACATCCTGGGCCGCCCCGGCTGGAAGGTCGATTACCAGCGCCTGGACTATGATGATGACCCCACGGCGGCGGAGCGGGCCTTGGAAGAGGCCCTGGCCGCCTGGCTGGCCGATCCCGCCCGCCTGCCGCAGCTGGCCTCCTTGTCCGGGGCGTTTCTTATCCTGGTGTGCCGAAGCGGCGCCCTGGAGCAGGTGCTCACCTCCGATGAGCTGGGCAACACGGTGTACTGGTGGAGCCAGGACGGCCTGCTCAACATAAGCGACTCTTGGCGCGATTTTGCCCAGGGACGCGACCTGCTGGACCCCAAGGCCTACGACCCCGGGCAACTGGCCTGGTTCAGCCGCAAGAAGACCTGCGCCCCTGGGCGCACCTACTTCAGGGATTTAAATCGCCTGAGCGTGGCCACCCTCTACCAGGTGGAGGGCGCGGCATTGCGCATGGAGGCGGCGGTGTGCCCGGACCCGCCCGCCCATGGCCCGGACTTTACCTGGGACGACCTCTACGCCATGGTGGGCCGCCGCCTGGGAGCGGGCCCCTACACCCTGTGCTATTCCACGGGCATTGACAGCCACTTCCTGCTCATGCGCTACACCAGGCGCATTGAGCAGGTGCTGACCATATACATGGCCGCGCCTTATCAAGACCAGGAGCGCAGCCTGGAGGCGTCCGCCGCCTTGATCAACGCCGTGGCCCAGGGCAAGCCCTACACCCCGGTGGCGGTGGACTACACCGAGCCCATGAACCGCGAGTACCTTGAGGACGCGGTGGACCACGACCCCTTTGCGGCCCATTCCTCTTTTTCCATGTACCAGGCCTTTAAACAAGCCGGTTACGGCCGGATACTCAGCGGGCAAAACGCGGACACCATGCAGTTTTTTGCCCTCACCTCGCGCATGGGCCCCAAACAGCTGGTGTGCAAGAGCCCGGTGTCGCCCCAGCCGCCCCTGACCAGGGTGGCCTACCGCTTGGAGACCGCCCGCTCCTTTGGCGGGCCCAAGCCGGGCGGCATGGTGAACAGCCGCATGCTCTGCGGCCTGGGCGCCCGGATGCTTTCCCTCACCGGCCCCCGGGGTTATTGGCCCATCCTGCACTTCAAGCGCATCCACAACATGACCACCGGCAACACCGCCTTGTTCCGCAACGCCTCGCGCTATTGGGGCAAGCCGGTGCTCTTCCCCTATCTGGAGCCGCTGGTGTTCTACGTGTCCGCCTATTTCCGCAGGCCTTTGGGAGACATCCTCAACCCCAAGGGCCACCTCAAGCGGCAATACCACTACCTGCGCCACAGCGACCTGCCCCTGGCCCCGCCCCAGGGCAAACCCTTTGCCCAGAGCCCCCTGTTCGCCTGGGCCGCCGGGCGATTGGACAGCCTGTCCCCGGAGTTGAAACAACAGGTCGACGCCACGGTGTCCGAGCCCTTGGCCCGGGTGGTCCTCTATTGCCTGGCGGCCCTGGCCGCTAATGGCTGATTGTGCTAGTCTCTTTTTTCTAGGGCGAGTTGCGCCAAGGCCGCGACCAATGGGAGGCAAATTCAAGTGCGCCTGAGATTCTGGGGAACCAGGGGCTCCATACCAGCGCCGGGACCGGATACCGTGCGTTTAGGGGGCAACAGCACCTGCGTGCAGTTGGAACTGGGCGGTCGGCAGGTGATTATCGACGCGGGCAGCGGCATCAGGCCTTTGGGCCAACGCCTGCTGGGCAGGGTCAAACAAGTCAACCTGCTCATCACCCATCTGCATCCCGACCACCTCATAGGCTTTCCCTTTTTCGCCCCTATCTTCGACCCCCGCATGACCATCAGGGTGGGTGGCTGGCCCAACGCCATGGCCGGGCTCAAACGGCTGTTTTTTTCGGGCCGCCCGGTGGGCGGCTTTCCAGTGCCCTTTGACATGTTGCCCGCCACCATTGTTCGCGACCGCTCCCTGGACCCGCCCCGCTTCCGCCTGGGCGAGTACATGGTGCGCACCGCGCCGCTCAGCCATCCCCAGGGAAGCATCGGCTATCGTTTCGACGGCCCCGAGGGATGCCTGGTTTTCATCACCGACAACGAGCTGCCGCCCCAGGGCCTGCCCGAGCATCTGGTGAAGTTCTGCCGCGGCGCCAACATACTTATCCACGACTGCCAATACCTGCCTCGAGAAATGGGCCCATTCCGGGGCCGGGGACATTCTGACTGGCCTTCCGCCCTGGCCCTGGCCAAGGCGGCGGGGGTCGGCCGCCTGCTGCTGACCCACCACGATCCCGACCGCACCGACAGCCAGGTGCAAGAAATGGTGGAAACCGCCCGGGAGCACGCCGGCGGCCTTGCGGTGGATGCCGCGGCCGAAGGTATGGTTCTGGAACTTTAAATCCGTCCGGAGAAGACCGGTTGACCCGCGCCAAGCGCTTTTTTCTCGCCAACCTCATGCTGATGGGCAACCTGGTTGCCAACCTCATGGGGGTGGCCCTAATGGCGGCCTTGGACCGCTGGGCCTACATGATCCGTCTGCCCCGCACTCCGGAGATCATGTGGCTGGTCATCTGTTACGACCTTTTCGCCTTCACGGTGGGAGTCGGGGTGTTGCTCACCTGGGAGCGGCCCATCCGCGCCCACTTGGCCGACCTGGCCAATGGCCGCCGCTCCAGCCCGACCCTTACCAAAAAAGCCCGTCGCCGCTTGATCAACGAGCCCTGGATGGCCGTATGCCTCAATTTGTTCCTCTGGGTCTTTGCCGCGGTGGTCTTTCCCCTGGTTCTGTTCCAGTTGCCGGTGGTTGTGCACCTCACCGGAGTCATGGCCCTGCGCGCGCTGTTCGTGGGGGCCATAACCGTGACCACCGCCTTCTTCCTGCTGGAGCACCTGTTGCAGCACCGTTTGGTCCCGGTGTTCTTTCCCAAAGGGGGCCTGTCGCGGGTGCGGGGAGCCTGGCGCATGCGCATCGGCGTACGCATGGCCGGGCTTCTCCTGGGCGCCTGCATGGTCCCCTTCCTGGCCATCATCTTCACCATCCGGGGCTCGGCCCGCCTGGTGGAGCTGGGCAGCCTTCCCCCGGCCGAGGTATTGGGAGATTTGCAGACCGCGGTGGTGGTGCTTTGCCTGTTGTTCATGGTCAACGCCGTGGGGCTGGCCGCCCTGGTCACCGTAAACCTGGTGCGCCCCCTCAGAGAGATCGTCCGCGTACTGAGCAAGGTGCGCAAAGGGGATTTCGAAGGCCGAGTTCAGGTGATGGCCAACGACGAAATAGGCTACACCGCCGAAATGATCAACCAGATGACTGACGGTCTGGCCGAGCGTGAACGCATCAAGGACGCCTTTGGCATGTACGTCAGTGAACAGGTGCGCGACGAAATCCTGGCCGGGCGCATTCCCCTGGACGGCGAAATCAAGCAGGTCACCATGCTCTTCAGCGATCTCAGGGACTTCACCCCCCTGGTGGAGGCCACCCCACCCAAGGAGGTGGTCATGGTGATCAACGGCTATTTCCAGCACATGGCCACCGCGGTGGAGGAGTGCGGCGGCCTGGTACTGCAATACATAGGCGATGAAATAGAGGCGGTGTTCGGCGCGCCTCTGGCCCTGGAGGGCCATCCCCACCACGCCCTGGAAGCGGCCCTGGCCATGCGCAGGCGCCTGGCCGCCTACAACGCCAGGCTCATAGCCTCCGGCCATGTCCCTTTGCGCCACGGCATAGGCATCCACAGCGGCCCGGCCCTGGCGGCCAACATCGGCGGCGGGGGCAGGCTTACTTACGCCCTGGTGGGCGATACGGTAAATCTCGCCGCTCGTTTGCAGGATTTGACCAAGGTCATGGGGCGCGACATCCTGGTGAGCGGAACCACCGCCGCCGCCCTGGGCCAGGGGGTGGCTCTGGAGCGCCTCAAAGCCACCACGGTCAAGGGACGCAGCCAACCGGTGGAGGTGTTCGCGGTGCCTTGAACGCATGCGCAACGCCTATCCTCGCTCGCTCCTTTGTGATAAAGTTAAAAGCCGAGGTGGGGGTGGGAGCTTTTTTAAGTTCCCGTGAAGCCGGCAATTTCTCCTGCCGGCTCTGTTGCGCCTGGGTCCGAGGCGCTCATATTACATAACGGGACTAGGGTATGATCATTGCTTTTATGATGGACCCCCTTGAGTCCATCGAGCCCGAGAACGAAACCACGAGCTGGTTGATGTATGAATGCAACCAGCGGGGGCACACCGTCTTTTTTCTGGAGCCCCACGATATCTACGTGCGCGGCTCGCGCCTGGTGGCTCGCATGCGCAACGTGAGCGTGACCCCAAATCAACCCATGCGCGACTACTGGAACGACGTCATCGCCTGCCTCAAGCGCGAGGAGTTGATCTTCGAGGAGATCACCGACATTGATGCCCTTTTTCTGCGCAAGGACCCGCCGCTGAATTACCAAACCCTAGAGTATCTGCACCATGTGCGCGGTGACGTGTTCACCATCAACAGCACCACCGGCCAAATGCTGGCCAGCAGCAAGCTTTACCTGCTCAACTTCCCGGAGATTACCCCCGAAACCCACGTAAGCCGTGATCCCAAGCGCTTGCGCAAGATCATCGACGAGTTTGGCGGGGCCATGGTGGTCAAGCCGCTCAGCCGCTCCCGTGGCGAAGGGGTCATCAAGGTGAGCAGCCAGGACCGCGACAACCTCAACAGCCTCATTCACTTTTACGTGAGTTCCTACAAACCCTACCCCGAGCGCGAAGCCATCATGGTGCAGGAATACCTGTCCGAGGTGAAAGGGCGGGGCGACGTGCGCATCATGCTACTCAACGGGGAAATCCTGGGGGCCATGCGCCGCATCCCGGCCGAGGGCGACTTCCGCACCAACATCC
>JAHLLJ010000204.1 GCA_020444205.1 Deltaproteobacteria bacterium
CGAGGGCGGGGTGGAGGGCATGGCCTTCAACCTGGACCGCCGCGAGGTGGGGGTTATCCTACTGGACGAAAGCGAAGGGCTGGCCGCGGGTGGCGAGGTGCGGCGCAGCGGCCGGGTGCTGGACACCCCGGTGGGCGAGGCTTTGCTGGGCCGGGTGATGGACGCCAGGGCGCGGCCCCTGGACAATCTGGGGCCCATCGACGCCTCCGAGACCCTGCCGGTGGAACGGCCTGCCCCGGCGATCATGCAGCGGTCCCCGGTGACCGTGCCTTTGCAAACCGGGCTCAAGGTGGTCGACGCCATGATCCCCATCGGACGGGGCCAGCGGGAGCTGATCCTGGGCGACCGCCAGACCGGCAAGACCGCTCTGGCCGTGGACACCATCCTCAACCAGGGCGACAAAGGGGTGGTCTGCATCTACTGCGCGGTGGGCAAACGCAGCTCGGCGGTGGCCCGGGTGGTGGAGAGCCTGCGGGAGGCCGGGGCCATGGACTACAGCCTGGTCATGGTGGCCACCGAGGAGGACCCGCCGGGATTGCAGTTTTTCGCGCCCTACGCGGCCACTACCATTGGCGAGTACTTCATGGCCGCGGGCCGCGACGTGCTGGTGGTCTACGACGACCTCACCCGCCACGCCCGGGCTTACCGCGAGCTATCGCTACTGCTCAGGCGGCCGCCGGGGCGAGAGGCCTTTCCGGGCGATATCTTCTACGTGCACTCGCGCCTGTTGGAGCGCTCCACCCATTTGCGCGAGGAGCATGGCGGCGGCTCGCTGACCGCCCTGCCCATTATCGAGACCGAGGCCCAGAACCTCTCGGCCTATATCCCCACCAACCTCATCTCCATCACCGACGGCCAGGTGTATCTGAACCCCGAGCTGTTCCGCAAAGGCATCCTGCCCGCCGTGGATGTGGGCAAAAGCGTAAGCCGGGTGGGTGGCAAGACCCAGCTTCCGGCCTACCACCGGGTGGCCGGAGACCTGCGGCTCTCCTACACTCAATTCGAGGAGCTGGAGTCCTTTGCCCGCTTTGGCAGCCGCCTGGACGAGGACACCCGCCAGAACCTGGAGCGCGGCCGCCGGGTGCGCGAGGTGCTCAAGCAGCCCCAGTACCAGCCCATGCCGGTGGCTGAGCAGATCGCGGTGCTGGTGGCGGTGAACCAGGGTTTGTTCGACGGCCTGGAGCTAAACCAGATCGCCGAGAAGGAGCAGGAGGTGCGCGGAGTCATGCGCGGGCCGCTGGCCGAGTTGGCCGAGTCCATCGCCAAAGGCGACAAGCTGAGCGACGAGGATCTGGAGCGCATCCACGAGGCCTCGCGCCTGGCCTTGGGCCTGGAGTCCGGGGAGCAGGCTCCGGCCGAGGCCGAGGAGCGGATCGTGGAAGGCTCCCAGGTGCAAAGCCAGACCGGGGAAGAAGGTTAGCCGTGGAAACGGTCGAGGGACTCAAGCGCAAGCTGGGCAGCACCGAGGACCTGCAATCCGTGGTCAAGACCATGAAGGCCATGGCTGCGGTGAACATCCGGCAGTATGAAAAGGCGGTGCGTTCTTTGGCAGACTACGCCCGCACCGTGGAGCTGGGCCTGGCGGTGGTGCTGGGCGCCGGGGGGCGGCCTCCCAGGGCGCGGCGCGAGGCCCACGGCAACCTGGGAGTCATGGTCTTTGGATCGGACCAGGGCATGGCCGGCTCCCTCAACGAGCAGGTGGCCTCGCTGGCCATCGACGACCTGAGCGGTCAAGGCGTGGACCTGGCCGGGCTGCCCATGGTGGCGGTGGGTCAGAGGGTGCTGGGCCCTTGGGAAGACGCGGGCGGCCAGGCGCAGAGCTACCTTCAGGTGCCGGGCTCCATCGCGGGCATAACCCCTCTGGTGCACGAGCTGCTGTTTTATATCCAGACCTGGGGCGAACGGCAGGGCATAGACCGGGTTTGGCTGTACTACAACCGCCAGCAGGGCGGTGCGTCATACAAGCCCATAAAGCGGGAGCTGCTGCCCCTGGACCGGACCTGGCTGGAGCATTTGGTGAGCGAACCCTGGCAAGGGCCCAGTTTGCCCTCCTTCACCATGGAGCCCCAGGCCCTGTTCTCCGCCCTTTTGCGGCAATACCTGTTCATAGGGCTGTTCCAGGCCCTGGCCGAAAGCGCGGCCAGCGAGAACGCCTCACGCTTGGCGGCCATGCAGGGGGCGGAGAAAAGCATCGCCGAACGCATGGACGAACTGACCCGCCGCTATTTCCAGCGCCGCCAGTCGGCCATCACCGAGGAGCTCCTGGACATCGTCTCCGGCTACGAAGCTTTCAACGAGCAAAGCGAGCCTGAAGACGCGGACATCCCCCCTCACCTGGCCAGATAAAAGCAGACAACCGGCATCGGCGCACTTGCTCAGCGAAATCCCGGTTGGCGCCGCGCTAGGCCTTGCTGGGCGGGGCGTCCTTGCTTTTGGTCAGGATCAGGGCGTAGGCGCCCATAACCACCATGACCAGGGCGATAACCAGCCACAGCTCATCAAGGGTGGCCGATGCAAAGGCGGAGATTAGGAATATTGAAGAGAGCAGCACGATGATCATGTTGCCGATGGAGCGCTTACCGGTATCCATATCCTTTTTGACGATAGCCACGCCGGACCAGAAGTAAGGGAACAGCAGCAGGAGCACGGAGATGGTCACGGTGATGTTGAAGGCCGCGGCTATGTTGCTGCCCAGGGACATGAGGATCAGCTCCACCACGGTCATGATGACGCCGTTGATGACCAGGCCTTTGCTGTAGATGCCGTATTTGTTGGTGTGGGAGTAGGCCTTGGGCAAGAAGCCGTTGTCCGCGCTGGTTTTGGCGGCACTGGCCGAGGAAAGGTTCCACACCATGAAGCTGGCGATGCAGGCGATGGACATGACCAGGGAGACCACATCGCCCACTATGCGGGAGCCGAAGATGTGCTCCATGGACATGGCAAAGGAAGCAGGGGCCTGCTGAATCTGCTTGGCCGGGAACATGCCTTCGATCACCGTGGTGGAGACGATGTAGAGAATCGCCACGATGATAAAGCCCACGATGGTGGCAATGGGTACGATCTTTTTGGGGTTGGCGATCTGCTCATTGTTGGTGGCGATGCTTTCCACTCCCACGAAGGAGAAAATGAGCACCGCGAAACCGGACATGACGGCCTTGCCGGTTCCGTCGCCGGATACGTTCCAGTTTTTGGCGAATTGGGCGGTGTCAAAATCCAGCCAGCCGGCCACGGCGGTAATGACCACCGAGATGAGCAATAGGGTTACCGTGATGGACACCACCTTGGAGATGATGCCCACCCCGCGCAGGGACAACACCACGAACAGCCATATCAATATGATTACGGTTATGCCCAGAAATATGGGGTGATTCAAGGCCGGGACGAATATGGCCAGATAGCCCAGGCCCGCGATGAGTATGGAAACGTTGGAGATCAGGTTGCCATAGACATAGAAGAACCCGCTCTTGGCCCCCAGCACCGGGTTTACATAGGTGGCCAGGGCGGTGGGGCTGGGATCTTCGAACATGGTGCCCGCCCGCACGTAGACCAAGGTTAAAAACAGGGCCCCAAAGGAAACCAATAAAAAGGAAACAAGGGTGATGGAGCCGGTGGCCGCCAATTGTTGCGGCAGGGCTATTACCCCGCTGCCCGCCAAGCTGGAAACGATCAGGAATATAGCGCCGACCAACCCGAGTTTTTTCGCTTCACTGGTCATTTTAAATTCCTCGTCTGCTTTGTCCTGAAAATTTTAGTAACCCGGAGGGGCAGACCGGGCGGGCTATTGCGCTGGGATGGTCAAAGGCGGTTTGGCCGCGGGGCGAGCCAAAGGGCCAATCACCTGCTCCACTATGGAATATGCGGTGCCGCAAAGCAACCTCATCAGCATTACTTGGCCGAGAGGGACGGCAAGGACCTGTCCGCCGCCTGAGGACCCCGATCGCCGCTCTGGCCTGGCGGCTTTACTTTTCAAGTTAACGCCGGTCAGTTCCGGTCTTTGAGCATGCGAGCGGACAAAGTGCTGCCAACCAGGTAGGCCACCAAGATCGCCAAATAGAGTTGACCGATCAAGGCCTCCATACCGGCAAACATTTGGGCGAATCCGCTTATGGGCGCGATATAGCCATAACCAACCGTGGTCAGGGTGACCAGGCTGAAGTAGATCATGGTCAGGTAAACATGGGCCGGATGCTGATAGCTGACCAGGGTGGCCGGGTGGAAACTTTGGGGATTTAGCATCACCACCAGGCTGAACAGGCACGAGAAGCTGATGGCTAACAGGATGTAAGCAGCCACCGAGGCCAGCAGGGAATCCATGGTCACTCCCTTGCGGTTCTCGGCCACAAAGGACAGCACGGCCACCGTACAGCCGAAGCAGAAAATGGTGTAGAGAACCGAGCAGATTACGAACGCCTTGGGGGCTTCGGAAGAGGGTAGCAAAAAATAGCCCACTCCAAAGGAGCCAAAGGCCAGCACCCAGAGGACAAGCAAAGGCCAGCGCATCTTGCGGCCCAAGGTGCTGGCCCCGGCGGCCACCACCAGCGAATCCAGCATCACCACTTCAGACAAGGCCCCCATGATCTTGTGTTCCATCAAAACGGGAACCAACAGGAGCAGCACCATCAAGAGCACCACTAATTGCAGGAAACTGTACTTGTGCGTTTTTGCCGAAAAGATGGCAGGCATCTTGAGCACCCCCGTGTGTGGATAACACTAAATCAGCCCCATCTTAACGGCTGCGCACCTCAAAATAAATTGACTTGTACAAACCGCATGGCCCGAGTCTAAAAAGAAACGGCCGGGCTCATCGGCAATTGCCTTGGTGAAGCCCGGCCGTTATTGCGTGAGGGCGTTTGTGCTCAGCAAGATGTCAAATCAAGATGACGCCCCCGTTGTCGCCGTTGTTTTTACATGCAGCCCATGCCGCCTCCCATGCCCATCTTCTCGGCGCAACAGGCCTTGCCCTTGCGGATGCGGAAGGCTGAGAGGTCGTCGCCCGCGTAGATGGCCTTTAGCGCCTCTTCGATAAAGCCGCTCACTTCCAGAGGCTCCACGCCGTAGCTGGTGAGCACCGCCCGGGGTGTTTCGCCGATGCCGCTGATCAGCACGTTGCGGCAATCGCTGAGTAACTCGGCCAGCTTTTTCCAGCGCAGTTCGCCGCCTCCCGCCTCAGGGGCTGGGCGCACCTCCAGAAGGCTGAAGCCACCGGGGATAGGGCCCCATATCTGAAATTCCGGGGCTTGGCCCAGGTGCAGGTTGACCAGGCTGCCCTCGCGGGTGGCCACGGCCACGTAGGGCCGAACCACTTCCTTGGGCTCGGGCAGCTTGGTGCAGGCCGACAGGCAGCCGCCCATCTGCTTGGATTGGTCCTGGCCCAAGAGGCCCACCGCGTCGGCCCGGCAGCGGGTGCAGTGAGACATCTGATTCATAAGCCCGGCGCAGTCATTCCTGAGCTGCTGCATCAGCTCCCGGCTAGGCTCTCCCAGGGCCTCGAAGGGGGTGTTCGCCGTGGGGAACATGGGCATGAGGTTCATCAGGTCCGCCCCCAGCTCCGCGCCCCAACGGGCCACCTCGGTCATGTGCTGGTCATTGACCGTGGGGATCACGATGCTGTTGAGCTTCACGGTGATGCCCCGCTCCTTGAGCCCGGCCACCGCCTGGGCCTGACGCTCCAAGAGCAAGCCGGCCGCTTCTTCACCCCGGTAGGCCACCTTGCCTTCCTTGACCCAGGAGTAGATCTTGGCCCCGATGGCCGGGTCCACCGCGTTTACAGTGATGGTCATGTGGGTGACTCCCGCATCGGCCAGGGCGTCCAGGTGCTCGGGCACGGCCAGGCCGTTGGATGACAGGCACAGTAGGGTGCCTGGGAAGCGCTCGCGGATCAGACGGATGGTCTGCAGGGTTTTGGCCGCGTTGGCCATGGGGTCACCTGGACCGGCGATCCCGGCCACGCTGATGCGCGGCTCGGCATCCACCACCCGGGCAAAGTATTCTTGGGCCTGGTGGGGAGCCAACACCGCGCTGGTCACGCCGGGGCGCGACTCGTTGACGCAGGAGTACTTGCGGTCGCAGTAGTTGCACTTGA
>JAHLLJ010000205.1 GCA_020444205.1 Deltaproteobacteria bacterium
CCTGCGCCACAAAAGGTTCGGCCTACTTTTTCCATGGGGTCGGCCTGTTCTAACGTAGAGTTAACTTTGATGTCAAGAAAAATGTGTCATTAGTCACAAAGTCCCGCGCCACCAAATCAGAATGCTTTCCAAATGCATAGCCTTTGTCAGGCAATTATCTGTTTAAGGCCCTAATTTACTAACTTTTCGCGCCGGAAACCGTTGAGGCCCGCCAAGTTTTGCCTGGACAGCATACAAAACAGCCGGATCACTTACGCCATCCTGTCCGGCACCTGGCCCCACCGGCCTCTAAAAAATTCCGACACCCCCTAGCCGTGTTTCACCAGCCCCCTTGAGAGTACGTTGCCGTGGTTGGAGCTTGGCCTGGCGCCGGCCAGGTTGGCGGCCGGTCTCTACAAAACTTCCGCGTCATAACACAGCAATGACCAGATGAATTATGTTATTTAGGGATGCGGTGGGCTTTCACCTTTGAGGGAGGCACCGCCGTTCATCAATGGGGAGGTAAATATGGACCCGGACCCACGCTACCGTGAACTGGCCGCCCGTATCGGCCTGGGACAATCAGTTAGAATCGCTGGCTTATTTGAGATGCTGGCCGACATCGGCGAGGCCGACCTCATGCTGGCCCTGCCGGCGGACGTGCCAACCGCGGCCGAAAAGCTGGGGCGCGATCCGGATGAGGTGCAGCAGATGGTGGATGAGCTGTTCCTCAAGGGCCTGCTTTTCCCCTCGCGCAAGACCGACCCGCCCACTTGGCGCATGAGCCGCGACCTGGTGCAGTTCCACGACGCCACCATCCTCTGGCCCCAGGCCCCCCAGGAATTTTTGGACCTGTGGCGCGAGTTCATGGACCAGGAGTGGTTTGGCATCGCCAAGACCATGGGCGCCGAGGTAACCAAGCCCTTCACCCGGGTGATACCGGTGGGGGTGTCCATAGAGGCGCGCACCTCCATACTGGATTTCGACAGTGTGGCCGCCATGATCGAAAAGGCCAGGAGCCTGGCGGTGACCAAGTGCACCTGCCGCCTTAGCATGCACAACTGCGAGCGCCCCCTGGAGGTGTGTTTGCAGGTGGACGGCGCGGCCGACTACAACCTGGCCCGGGGCACCGGGCGGGCCCTGAGCCGAGAAGAGGCCATGGACATCCTCAAACAAGCCGAGGAGGCGGGCCTGGTGCACGTGACCCTCAACCGGCACGAAGGCAACAACTTCATATGCAACTGCTGCCCCTGCTGCTGCCAGACCATGCCGGTATTGATCGAGGGCGGCATCCGGGTGGTGGACCCCAGCCGCTTCGTGGCCGTGGTGGACCAGCAGGCCTGCACCGCCTGTGGAACCTGCCTGGACCGCTGCTACTTTTCGGCCATAACCCTTGAAGACCAGGAAGGGGCCGTGGCCGAGGTGGACCCGGAGCGCTGCATGGGCTGCGGCCTGTGCCTGGTGACCTGCCCGGGCGAGGCCCTGAGCCTGGGCGAGGCCCGCCGCCCCAGTTTCATTCCCGGTGTCGGCTAGGAGGTAAACATGCAGCACGCCCTAAACGGAGTGAAGGTGCTGGATCTCTCTCTGAATCTGCCCGGCCTGTACATGACCTGGCTCATGGCCTGCATGGGCGCCGAAGTTCTGAAGGTAGAAAACCCAGTGGGTGGCGACTACAGCCGGGGCATCACCGGCGACGGGGAGGAGGAATCGCCCTACTTCGCGGCCGTCAACCGAGGCAAAAAGAGCCTGGCTTTGAACCTGAAGGACCCGTCGGGGCGCGACATTCTTTTGCGCCTGCTGCAAGAGTACGACGTGATGGTGGAGGGCTTCCGGCCGGGGGTCATGTCCCGCCTGGGGCTGAGCTTTGACCAACTAATGCGGGTGCAGCCGCGCCTGATCCTGTTGTCCATTTCCGGTTACGGGCAGCAGGGCTCCATGGCCGGGCGGGCGGGGCACGACATCAACTATCTCTCCCTGGCCGGTATCCTGGGCGCCACCGGCAGCGGCCAAGGCGGCCTGGCCATCCCCTCGGTGCAGATGGCCGACCTGGCCGGGGGCTCGCTCTTGGGCCTGTCCGGAGTCTTGGCCGCCCTGTACCAGCGCACGCACACCGGCAAGGGCCAGCACGTGGACACGGCCATGTTCGACGGATCGCTTTCCATGGCCACCTTGGTCTGGGCCGGGGTGCAGGCGGGCATTGACGAGCCCCGCCCGGCGGGCATGACCCTCAACGGTGCCTATCCCTGTTACAACCTTTACCGCACCAAGGACGGCGGCTGGTTTTCCGTGGGGGCGTTGGAACCCAAGTTCTGGCTGGCCTTTTGCGAGGCGTTGGATCTCCCGGAACTAAAGGACAAGCAGTTCGCGGGTCAAGAAATCATCGATGAGGTGGCGGCCATTTTCGCCGGGCGCACCCGCGATGAATGGAGCGAGTTTTGGTCCGGTTACGACGCCTGTTGCGAACCAGTGCTTTCCATGTCCGAGGCGGTGGCCTCTCCCCTGGTGCGGGAGCGGGAAATGGTGGAGCCGCTGGGCCAGGGAGTGCAGTTGGCCTGCCCGTTGAACATGTCCGGCTCGCCCACGGCCCGGACCATGCCGCCCCCTGCCCTGGGCCAGGACACTGCGGAGGTCTTGGCCGGGCTGGGAATTTCTCAGTCTGAAATCGCAAAAATGGCTGATCAGGGAGTTGTGGGCCTGAGCTAACCCTGACTTTCGGCGGCGGTTTCACCCCCGTTTTGGGCTCCATTGTTAGCCTCGTTTTGGGCTTTGGCCCTGGCCTTGGCCTTGGCCCTGGCCCGCCGCTGAGCCCCGGAGGGACGGCGGCGGCGGCGCTTCTTGGGCGCGGGCTTGTCGGCGGCCTCCTGAGGCTGGGCCTGGCCCTTTTTGGCTTGATCGGCGGGCTTTTCCGCCTGCTTGCCGGAAGCCTCCTTTGGCGGGGCCTGCCGGGCCTCGGCCTGGGGCTTTTCGCCATTGTCCGTGGCCTTGGCCTCAGGGGCGGGAGCGGGTTTTTTACGGCTGCGGCGGCGCTTACGCGTACTGGGGGCGGGCTTGGGCGGCGCGGCCTCGGCCTGGGGGGCCGGCTGAGGCGGCGGGGCCACCGGCTCTGGCTCCTTGGGCGGGGCGGAAACGGGCCAAGGCTCCTCACAGGGCTCGGTCTGGAAATCACCCAAAGGCACCTCGTGGTCTGGCACCAGCTCCAGACAGACCCCGCTGCTCGACTCCAGCCGGGCCAGCTCCACCCTTTTAACGTTTTGCAGATGAAGGGCGGTTTCCGGGGCCAGGCGAACCTTGAGCCCCTTGCCGCCGAATCCCCTGAGCTTGAGCTCCAGGTCCCTTAGCACCCTGCGGCCCAGGGCCTCGCTGGTGAGCAATAGCCCCCGGCCCTGACACACCGGGCAGGTGCGGGTGGAGCCGAAGTCTATGGCCGGGCGGATGCGCTGACGGCTCATCTCCAAAAGGCCGAAACGGCTGATGTGGCCCACCGTGGTCTTGGCCTTGTCGCCCTTGAGCGCATCGCCCAAGGCCTTGCGCACCTTGCGCTGGTTGGAGCGGTCGCGCATGTCTATGAAATCAATGACGATAAGTCCGCCCAAATCGCGCAGGCGAAGCTGACGGGCTATCTCGGCCGCCGCTTCCAGGTTCACCGCCAGGGCGGTGTCTTCCAACTGCCTGCCTCCGGCGGTTTTGCCGGAGTTGACATCCACCGCCACCAGGGCCTCGGTGGGGCTTATGACTATGCTGCCTCCGGAAGGCAGGCGCACCGACGGCTGGTACACGCTGGAGATCTGCTCTTCCAGGGTGTACTTGGCGAAGATGGGGCGTTGCTGCTGGTAGAGCTTGACGATTTTTTTACGCCGGGGGTTGACCGTGCCCACAAAGGTTTTCACCCGCTCGAACACCTCGGGGTCGTCCACCAGGATCTCGCCGAGGTCAGAGGTGAACAGATCGCGCACCGTGCGCACCGCCAGCTCCTCTTCCTTGTGGATCAGGGTGCGGGGCTTGGCCGCCTTTCCCCTCTTTTCAATGTCTTCCCACAGGCGTAAAAGTTGCCTCAGGTTGGTGGTGATATCGCGCTTGCTGCGGCCTTCGGCCGCGGTGCGGGCGATGACCCCCAGGCCCTCGGGGCGCGGCAAGGAATCCAGCACCTGCTTTATGCGGCTGCGTTCCTTGTCCTCGGCTATCTGGCGCGAAACCCCTACGTGGGAATGACCGGGGGTGACCACCAAATACTGGCCGGGGATGGACAGATGAGTGGTCAGGGCCGCGCCCTTGTTGCCGGTTTCCTCTTTGACCACCTGCACCAAAAGCTGGCGGCCCTTCTTGAGTACATCCTGCAAGGGCGGCAGTCCCTTGGCCGGGGCCTGGTGTTCGCCCCAAAGGTCATTGCGCAGGTCGGCTATCTGTAAGAAACCGTGCTTGGGCCGGCCATAGTCTATGAAAGCGGCCTGTAGACTGGGCTCCACATTGGCCACTACTCCCTTGTAGATGTTGCCCCGGGTCTGAGCCTGAGCGGCGGTTTCCACGTAAAAGGCCTCCAGGCGGCCCTGGTCAACCACCGCCACCCTGAGTTCCTCCACTCCGGTGGCGTTTATGAGCATCTTTCGTGACATGTAGGCCAGCTTACCCGAATCCTTGAATTTTTGCTACGAAGTCGTGACAAAGTTTTTTATGTGAATAATGCAAGGGCAAAACGGTCCCTACCCGGCGCTGCCGGATGGGACCGCTTGTTTTACCTTGAAAATCAGTTTTCGCGAGCCTGTTGGAACTGGCGAACCTGGTGCATGAAGGCCTCCAGGCGTATGCGGCTGCCGCTCTGCTCCTGGCCGTCCATGGCCATGGGCAGGAAAGGCAGGTTGCCGTGGTCCTCCCGGAAACGCTTCATCAGGGCGTTGACAATAGTGCCGGGCATGCAGGTAAAGGGAATCACGTTGATTACCCCCGAGGCTCCCCGGCTGAGCATGTCCCGGCTCTTGCCCAGGGAGAGGATGGCCTCGCCCTCGAAGCTGGGCTCCAGATAGGGATGGGCCATCTTGAGCACTTGTTTTACCGGGGGCTCGTGCAAGGTCTTGAGCGAACCCGCCCAGGGCTTGGCCAGGGTGCGTTCGTCCTTGTGCTGGAAGAAGTTCTCCAAAAGGGTGCCGATGAGGGCCTGGCGTTTTTTGAGCATCTTGGCCCGCACCGTGGAGGTGAAGTTGGTGTAGAGCACCCATTCTCCTATGGTGGGGGTCCAGGCCTCGCCGCCCAGGGCCTCCACGGTGCGCACGATATCCTCATTGGCAAAGCGGTTGGCCCGGGTATAAATCTCGCCCACCACTCCCACCAGGGGGCGGTGGTTTTCCCCGGAGCGTTTCACCGCCGTGAACTCGTGGCGCGCCTCGGCCATCACCGGCCTGAGGTCACCCTTGCGCCCCATCACCTCGGCCACCCTGGCCAGGCAGTGGTGATAAACCTCGTCGCTGTCGCCGGGGTTGGCCTCATAGGGCCGGGTTTCGTGCAGGGCCTTTTTGAGCAGGTCCACGGCCACCATGCCTTGCCAGGCCAGGCGGGTGAAATCGCTGCCACCCACCATGCCCAACTCCTTGTAGAACACCTCCGACTGGTCCGGCGAGTAGATCCGGGCTTCCTCAAAACCCAGTTCGTCCAGGATCAGGCGGTGGTAGCGGTGATACTGGCCGAACCGGCAGGGGCCGGTGCCGCCGGGCATGAAGAAGGCCACCTCCTTGGGCGGCACTTTCTCGTCGATGAGCAGCTTTAAGAGATCGCCGGTGGTCAGGGCGCAGGGGTAGCACTCCTTGCCCGAGGTATAGCGGCGGCCCAGCTCCAGGGTGCGCTGGTCGCTCTCGGGAAGGACTTCGGCGTGTCCGCCGCAGGCGGCAAAGGCCGCGGCCACGGCCACCGAGTGGTCGGTCATGGGCGGGATGTAGATGGTGCGCTCACCCGGCTTGATGTTGCGCCGCCGGGCCGGTTTGTCCTGGGGCGGGGCGGTGGTCACGTTGCCCAGGGAGTCCAGGAAGGCCTCCAGCCGGGTGATGGCCCCCACGTCGGCCGAGTGC
>JAHLLJ010000206.1 GCA_020444205.1 Deltaproteobacteria bacterium
GACCACCGCGTCGTTGATGTAGGGGCTGAACTTGAGCTTGTTCTCGATGTACTGGGGCGCGATGTTCTTGCCGCCGCTGGTGATGATCAAATCCTTCTTGCGATCGGTAATGGTCAGATAGCCCCGTTGGTCCAGCTCGCCCACGTCGCCCGAGTGCAGCCAGCCCTCCTCCAGGGTCTCGGCCGTGGCCTCGGGATTGCGAAAGTAGCCCAAAAACACGTTATCGCCCTTGACCAGGATTTCGCCGTCCGAGGCGATTTTGACCTCCACCCCGGGCACCGCCGGGCCCACGTTGTCCGCCTCGATGAGATCGCCGTGGTGAATGGAGGTGGGGCCGGTGTCCTCGGTTTGGCCGTAGACCTGCCTGAGCGGCAAGCCGATGGCATGGTAAAAGCGCAGCACGTCGGGGCTGATGGGTGCCGCGCCGCTCACCGCCAGGCGCACCCGCTCCAGGCCCAAGCGCTCCTTGAGCTTTTTGAACACCGCCACATGGGCCAGGGCAAAGGCCAGGCCCAGGGCGGTGCCCACCCCTTGCTCGCTGAGGCGGGCCTTGGCCCGGCGGCGGCCGATTTTCAGGGCCAGGCCGAAGACCAAACGCTTGAACCAAGTGGCGTCCTTCATCTTGATGAAGATGGCGCTGGAATATTTCTCCCAGATGCGCGGCACCGCGAAAAACACGGTGGGGCTCACCTCCACCACGTTCTCGGTGACCGTGTCGGTATTTTCAATAAAGTTGACCGTGTACATGAACCGTAAATGCATGTACACCGAAAACATTCGCTCGGCGATGTGGCTCAGCGGTAAAAACGACAAAAGCTCGTCTTCTTGGAACACCGGGATGGCCTTGGCCAGGGCCTTGGTGGTCCACAACACGTTGTTGTGGCTGAGCATGGCTCCTTTGGGCGGGCCGGTGGTACCGCTGGTGTAGATCAAAAGGGCCAGGTCGTTGGGCCCCCTGGCGGCCAGGCGCGTTTCAAACAGGCCGGGGTTGGCCGCGTCGTGCTCGCGGCCCAAGGCCAGAAGTTGCTCGAAATCAATAACCATGGGGTCGGAGAAGTGCCTGAGCCCCTCGGTGTCGATTACCACGATCTTGCTCAGGTTGGGACACTCGCCCCGCACCTCCAGGGCCTTGTCCAGCTGCTCCTCGTCCTCCACTACATAGACCTTGGCCTGGGAGTGGCCCAGGATGTAGCCGCATTCCTCGGCCGCATTGGTGGTATAGATGCCCGAGGTCACTCCCCCGGCGGCCATGATACCCATGTCGGCATATAGCCATTCGGGCCGGTTTTCACCGATCACCGCCACGGTGTCGCCCGGCTCCACCCCCAGGGCGGCCATGCCCATGGCTGTTTGGCGCACCTTATCGCCGTAGGTTTTCCAGGAGATATCCTGCCACAGCCCGAACTCCTTCAAACGCATGGCGGTGCGCTCTCCCAGCAGCTCCACCCGCTGGAACAGAAGTTGGGGGATGTTGACGATACCGGCCTCGTTACCGACGTCAGTGGCGGCGGTGGCGGCGGCGGTGGCGGCGGCCATCTCTCATCTCCCTTTTGGTTTTATGCGGTGTTTTCGCCTTTTTTGCGCGGCTTGGGCTTACGCCTGCGGCGGCGGCGCCGGCGTTTGGAGCTGCTCTTGCTGGGGCCGGATCGGTTCATGCCGTCCAGGTCCCAGCCTAAAAACTTGGCCAGATCGCAGGCCACGGGGTAGTAGCCCCTGGTAACCACCTTCTTGGGTAGCGTCTGCCCAGGCGCGGCCAACCTCACGAAGCCCATGAGGCCGGCGATCTGACAAGCCCGCTCCAGCACCCTTTTGGCAAAAGCCACTGGTTGGGCCAGTGCGGGCAGGGCCTCGCGCACCCACATGGACCACTGGGCGCGCCCCTGGCGGCCGGGGGCGAACTCCTCTTCCTGGGCCAAAACTTCCAAGGCGGGCCAGAACAGCAGGCACAGCACCACCGCCTCTTCCACATCCTTGCCCTTGGCCAGGGACTTGTCCACCTGGGCCAGGAGCTTCACCGCCTGGGCCCTCTGGGGGCTGTCCTTGGCCGCGTAATAGGGCTCCAGGGTGGGCAGCAGGCTGTAAAGCACCCCGGTGTCGTGAGCCAGCTCCAGCCAAGCGGCGGCGGCACCCCCCTTGAGGTCGCGCATCAGCTCGTCGCGCACCCGGCTGGTGGGGCACAGGCACAGGTCGCCCCGGTGGCTTTTCACCGCCTTCAGGGTGTCCCGGGTGAGGCTGAAGCCGGTGCGGGCGGCATGGCGCACCGCCCGAAGCACCCGCACGGGGTCGCGGTGAAAGCGCACATCCGCGTTGCCCACCGCCCGGATGCGCCCGGCCTTGAGGTCGGCCAATCCGTCCACATAGTCCACCACGCTGAAGTCGGCGATGTTGTAGAACAGGGCGTTGATGGTCAGGTCGCGGCGCAGGGCGTCCTCGGCCGGGGTACCAAAGGTGTTGTTGTCGCTGAGCACTTCAGCTTCGTCGTCCTCGGCGGGACGGCGGAAGGTGCTCACCTCGATTATTTTTCCTCCGCGGAAAAACACCTGGATAAGGCGGAAGCGCTTGCCGATAATGCGGCTGTTCCTAAACAGCTTGCGCACCTCTGAGGGGCGGGCGTTGGTGGCCACGTCAAAGTCCTTGGGCTTGCGCCCCAGCAGGACGTCGCGAACCCCGCCACCCACCAGATAAGCCAGATAGCCGTGGGAGTGTAGGCGGTAGAGAACCTTTAGGGCATCGTTGTCAATGTCCCTGCGGCTGATGGTGTGCTCCGGCCGCGGAATGATGGTGGGCTGGAGCAAGCTTTTTTCAGAGGCTTGGACGGCGGATGAACTCACTGGCGCTTCCGGCTGGGGGTGCCTCAACTTACAAATTGGGATATCATCATATAGCACGTATGGGTCAAAAATAAAGAGATAATTCGCGATCTTCCCCCCTGAAAAAGGATTTTGCCCTTGCCCACCACATCACAGTACCTACAAATCGCCCGCGCCGCGGCCCGGGCTGGAGCCCAGGTTTTGCGCCAGCGCTGGGGGAGTCACCTCCAGGTGCAGAGCAAACAGCGCTTCGATTACGTGACCGATGCCGATTTAGCCAGTGAAAAAGCGGTATTGGACACCATCGCCCAGCACTGCCCCGGCGAGGCGGTGCTTTCGGAAGAAACCCCGGCCGACCTGGCCCAGGCTCAGGCCCAGGAAGGGCCCCTATGGGTGGTAGACCCCCTGGACGGAACCACCAACTATATCCACGGCTTCCCTCATGTTGCCGTGAGCGTGGCCCTTTTGGAGGGGGGCTCGCCTTTGGTGGGGGTGGTGTTGGACGTGACCAAGGATGAAGAGTTCGTGGCCAGCCGTGGCGGCGGGGCCTGGCTGAACGACAAGCGCCTGAGGGTGGCCGACATGGCCGGGCCGGAAAAGGCCCTGTTGATGACCGGCTTCCCCTTTCGCCACAAGCAGTGGCTGGACCCCTACATGGAGCTGTTTCGCGACGTGTTCCTGGCCAGCGCCGGGGCCCGCCGGGCGGGGTCGGCCGCCCTGGACTTGGCCTACGTGGCCGCCGGGCGGGGACAGGGATTTTGGGAGCTGGGGCTCAAACCCTGGGACGTGGCCGCGGGCATACTTCTGGTGCGAGAAGCCGGAGGTGTGGTCAGCGACTTCCATGGGGGAGAAGGCGCCCTGTGGCGCGGCGACATAGTGGCCGCCTGCCCGGGCTTGCACGACTGGCTGCAGGGGCAGTGCGCCAGACATTTCCCGGATTTTACGGGAAACTAATGGCTATCCACTGCCGCCCCAAATATCTTCCCAGCCTGGGGCGCACAGGTCCAACTCTTCGATCTTTTTGTCTTCCTTGGTCTTTTTGTATATACAAAAATCGCAAGTGAAGTTCGGCCACATATTGGCCGCCGCGATGTCCAGGCAGAAAACGTAATGAGGGCACTCAAAGTTACGCTCTCCGACGTGGTTGCGCGGATTTGCATCATCTGGCAGGTACAAAGTAGGCTCACTCCGGAAAGGGAACTTCCACTTTACGGCTAGCTGCGCGAAGCTAGCACGTTTTCAGGTGAGAGGCAAGTATTGCTGGAAACCGGCCGCCAAGTTTTGGCACACGTGGACATGGACGCCTTTTACGCCGCGGTGGAGCGCCTGGACAGGCCCCAGTTGGCCGGGGTGCCCATCATCGTGGGCGGAGGCAAACGGGGAGTGGTTTCCGCCGCATCCTATGAGGCCCGGCGCTTTGGGGTGCGCTCGGCCATGCCCATGTATGAGGCCCGCTCCCGCTGTCCCCAGGGGGTGTTCCTGCCTCCGCGCATGGAGCGCTACCATCAGGTGAGCCGCAAGGTAATGAAGGTGCTGGCCGGCTTCTCTCCCCTGTTGGAGCCGGTGAGCGTGGACGAGGCTTATCTGGACCTCAGCGGCACCGAGCGCCTGTGGGGGCCGCCGCGCCAGGCGGGCCTGGCCATCAAACAGGCCGTATTAACCGCCACAGGCCTCACCTGCTCGGTGGGCATCGCGCCGGTGCGCTTTTTGGCCAAAATAGCCAGCGACCGCGACAAGCCCGATGGGCTCACCGTAGTGGACGACCTGGAGGTCTTTTTGGCCACCGTGAGCCTAAAAGAAGTACCCGGAGTGGGAGCCCGCGCCCGCCAGCGCCTGGGTCAGATGGGCCTCACCCGCCTGGTGGAAATCAGGGAGCTGGGCGGCGAGCGTCTGGAACGGCTGATGGGGGTGTTTGGGCTCCGTCTTTGGGAGCTGGCCTGGGGCCGCGATGAAAGCGGGGTCAATCCCCAGCGGGAGGTGAAAAGCATAAGCAACGAGCTCACCTTGGAGGCCGACACCGGTAACCGCGAGGTTCTGGCCGCCTATCTGTCGGGCCTTAGCCAAAAGGTGGCCCGGCGCCTGCGACGCAAAGGGCTGTGCGGGCGCACCGTTACCCTCAAGCTAAAGCACCGCGACCACCGCCTGGTGACCCGCAGCACCACTCTGGCCCAGGCCACTGATGCGGCCGGTGACATCTTCACGGCGGCCAGGGGGTTGCTGGACGCCTATGGCGCGCCCGGACCCTTTCGCCTTATCGGGGTGGGGCTCAGCCACCTAAGTGCCCCGGGCCAGGGCCAAGCCGAGCTGTTCGGAGCGGAAAAAACCGGGCGCGACAAGGCCCTGGGCAGGGCCGAGGACGCCATTGTGGCCCGTTTTGGGGAAAAGGCCATCACTAGGGCCACTCAGATACCGGCTTCCGAGGCACCCCTGGACCAAGAAGCTTCCAAGGGGCATAATAAGGTGAAACCAAAATAGATCGCCGCCCGCGCAAGTATTCCGCCTTCCGCGGGGGCATATCAGTTTGCCGCGCCCAAGGAGATGCCCGTTTATGCCCAGCTTTGCCCAGACCCACTCGCGAGTCACCAGCTACTATGTCCTGCAAGACAAACAGGACATCTTGCAACAACTGGTGCATGCGGCCCGCTGGAAAAAGCCGGTACTCATCGTGCCCGCCCTGGCCAGCGAATTCACCGACCCGGAAAATCGCCCGGTGTTTGAAAACATCGTGGCCGAGCTCGCCGGGGCCAAGTACCTGGCCCATGTGATCTTCGGCCTGGACCAGGCCAGCGAAGACGACGTGCGCACCTGCACGGATATCTGCCAGAAGGGCGGGCTTAAAAATTACATCATCCAGTGGAACGACGGCCCGGCGGTGAGCGGCATCTACCAGATGCTCGAAGACGGCGGTTTCGACCTGTCACGCCGGGGCAAGGGCCGCAACGTATTCATGGGATTTGGGGTGGCCATGGCCCTGGGAGCCACCTGCGTGGGCCTGTTGGACGCGGACATCAAGACCTTCCAGCGCCGCCAACTGGACCGCCTTTTCTACCCGGTATTGGTGCACAACTACCCGTTCTCCAAGGCCTTTTATGCCAGGTGGAACGGACAGCGCCTCTTTGGCCGGGTTAAGCGCCTGTTGTTGGACCCCTTGCTTTTGGCCCTCAAGCGCAAGTTCAGCGAGGGCAGCGAAGAAAAGATGCTCAGGCTGGTGGACTTCC
>JAHLLJ010000207.1 GCA_020444205.1 Deltaproteobacteria bacterium
CCGGCGGGGCGCTTTTTTTGTTGGGCGGATTAGCCCGCATATTTCATGAGGGCCGGGTGCCATTTAGCAACGAACCCGTATTCATGAGGCCATTATGAAAACGGCATCCACTTTGACAAGGCACAGTTTGTACCCTGGCCCGGCACAGCCAGAGAGGGCCAGGCAAGGCGAGCGACAATTGAGGGCCGCAGGCGTAGCCATAGCTACGTCGAGGCCCGAATGCAGTCGCCAACGCGGCATGTCGCTCTCTGGCGCAGCCGGACGCGCGGCCCTCATGAAATGCGCGGGCTAAACCCCGCGGGCCAACTCGGGCCATAGCTCCTTGTGCAGGGGAAGCTGGAAGCGCACCGGCAGGCGGTCCTGCAATATCCATTCGGCCACTTTGCGGGGGGCAATGGTGCCGTGCACGCAGGAAAACAGCACCCCGGCCCGCTCAGGCAGGCGGTAGCGCTCCATCAGACGGTGGGCATAGTCATAGTCGGCCCGGTCGGCCACCACGAACTTCACCTCGTGGTGAGGCTTGAGCATGTCCAGGTTGGGCCAGTGCATACGCTCGTGCATGCCGGATGAGGGGCATTTGAGGTCCATAATGACGTGCACCTCTTCAGGGACCTGGGCCATGCTGACCGCCCCGCTGGTCTCCAAAAGTACGGTATATCCCTCTTGCAGGAACATCTCCATCATGCGTGGCGCAGCCTCCTGGGCCAAGGGCTCTCCGCCGGTAAGCTCCACCAGCTCCATGCCCAGGCCGGCCACCCTCCCCAAAATCTCCTCCAGGATCACCTCCCGGCCCTCTTTTTTGGTATAGGCCGAATCGCACCACGCGCAGTTAAGAGGGCAGCCGCTGGTGCGCACAAAAGCGCAGGGCAGACCCACGAAGCTGCTTTCTCCTTGCAGGCTGAGGAATATCTCGCACACCTTTAGCTTATACATTTTTCCGCCCTCCCAGGCGGTCTTGGCCTTTCGCGGGAATTTAAGATATCATTTTTTTACGATGCGGTGAATCATCGGCCATGCCGCTTTGTGGATAGTCCCCCCAATCTTGGCCGTGGGAGCAACTTAGTTGCCTTATCTTGCGCTGGACAAGAAGTATTTTAACAAGGTCACCATAGCGGTGGGGCTTTTGGCGATCTCAGGAGTCTTCTTCCTGGGGTTCTGGGCCTACACCGGGGAATTGACCTATATCTCCAAATATTTTTATATCCACTTGGCCTTTTTGCCAATACACGCTTTGGTGCTGGGCCTTATCCTGGATGAGTTGATCCAATTGCGCGAAAAGATCGAGCGCCGCAAACGGCTCAACATGTTCCTGGGAATATTCTTCAGACAAATGGGTATTGATATCATGCTCAATCTGCTCAACTTGGTGCAAAACCGCGATGAGCTGGAAGAGCAGATGTTGGTGGATAAGAGCTGGAACGCCAGGCGTTTCGCCCGGGCCCGCCGGGACCTGTTCAGCTTAAAGCTGCGCATGGATCCCAATGCCAGGATGCTCTCCGCCCTCATGGAGGTCCTGGTCTCCCGGGAAAAAGAAATCATCGCCATGACCCGTAACCCCCTGATGCTGGAGTTCGAGAGCCTGCACCATTGCCTGCTCAACCTATTCCACCTTATCGAGGAGTCGCACTTCAGGGGGCCGATGGAAAAGCTCAGCCCTGGTGTGCATAGACATCTGGGTCAGGACGCGGGCAAGGCTTTAATCAGCTTGGCCACGCTGTGGGTGGCCTATCTGGAGCACCTCAAGAACGAGCACCCGGTGCTGTTCGGCTTCCAGGTTGGGCTGCACAACTCCATCCAACCCATGGAGCTGGATGAAAACGGCAATGCTCCAAAGGAAGCCTGAGGCTTGGGCCAAGCATCCCCAAGCGATCCGCCTCCTTTGCTTGACCTCTCGCGGAAAAGGCACGGCCAAAGCCGCATAAGCGTCATCATCCCCACTCTCAACGAGGAAGCGGGCATTGCCGCCTGCCTGGCCCGCGTGGTCTCCACTTCCGAGGTGGAGGCGATCGTGGCCGACGGAGGCAGCCACGACGCCACGGTGAAAATCGCCCGCCAAGCAGGGGCCAAGGTCATTACCGCCCCCAAAGGCCGCGCCCCTCAGATGAACGCCGGAGCCGAGGCCTCCACCGGCGACATCCTCCTTTTTCTACATGCCGACACCCTGCTCCCCCGAGGCTGGGAGGCTGAGGTGCGCCGGATTCTGGCCCGCCCCGGGGTGGCGGCCGGCGCCTTCAGCTTTCGCGTGAGCCGGCGCAGCGCGGGGCTGCGTTTCATAGAACTGGCCGTGGCCTGGCGCTGCCGCTTGGCATCCATGCCCTACGGAGACCAGGGCCTGTTTATGCGCCAACAGGAGTTTAAGGCGGTGGGTGGCTTTCCCGCCTTGCCCATCATGGAAGATTGTGAGATTGTGCGCCGCCTTAAGAAACGTGGGCGTATCATTGTTTCCCCCGCACCGGCCATCACTTCGGCCCGCCGCTGGCGGCGGCGGGGCATCCTGTACACCACCGCGTTTAACTCCCTGGTGGTGGTGGCCTTTTACCTGGGTTACCCCCCTTCCCTTTTGCGCCGCCTCTACGACCGCTCTTGACCCTTTCTCCGCCGTCCACCCCCATGTAGTGAAAACTATTCACCGGCCATGAACCGGGTTGACAGTAACATTGCTCGCGGATACTAATGGTTATTCACGATGAGGATTCGCGGGCTATGCCCGTCAAGCAGCGGGAGAAAAATCTTGTCTAGTGTACGCACCGTAGAGGTGTCGGCCATCGCCGACACCGTGGCCCGCCTATGCGGCGAGGCCGACATTTATCTACCAGAGGACGTGCGCCAAGCCTTTACCCAGGCCCAAGCCGACGAGCCTTCGCCGGTGGGCCGTGAGGTTTTGGCGCGCTTATTGGAAAATGCGGACATCGCGGCTGATGAGAAGATGCCCATATGCCAGGACTGCGGTCTGGCCATCATTTTTATAGACATCGGCCAAGACGTTCACCTAACCGGCGGCGACCTCAACGAGGCCATTAACGAGGGCGTACGCCGCGGTTATGAAGAGAACTTCCTTCGCAAAAGTTCCTGCCATCCATTCACCCGGGAAAACACCGGCGACAACACCCCGGCCATAATTCACACCCGTATCGTTCCCGGCGACAAGGTCCACCTTTGGGTGGTGCCCAAGGGCGGGGGCAGCGAAAACATGTCCAAGGTGTTTTTGCTCACCCCGGCGGTGGGCATCGCCGGGGTGAAAAAGGCGGTGCTGGATACGGTCGAGGCAGCCGGACCCAACCCCTGTCCGCCCATCATCCTGGGCGTGGCCATCGGCGGTACTTTTGACAAGGCGGCGGTGAGGGCCAAGCGCACTCTGCTCAGGGAACTGGACTCGGTCAACCCCGACCCCGAGGCGGCCGAGCTGGAAAAAGAGCTTCTGGAGGAAGTGAACAAACTGGGCATCGGCCCGGCCGGTTTGGGCGGGGGCACCACCTGTCTCAAGGTATTCGTGGACATCAAGCCCTGTCACATCGCCAGCCTGCCGGTGGCAATCAACGTGCAGTGCCACGCCGCGCGCCACAAGGAGGCAGTGCTATGAGCGAGATCATCCGCCTTAACCCTCCCCTGAGCGCCGAGGACGTGTCGGGCCTCAAGGCCGGGGACAAAGTTCTAATCAGCGGCACCATTTACACTGGACGCGACGCGGCCCACAAGCGTATCGTAGATACCTTGGCCGAGGGCGGCACGCCCCCCTTCCCGTTGGAAGGCGCGGTCATTTTTTACGTGGGACCCTCGCCGCCCCCTCCCGGCCGGGTGATCGGCGCAGCCGGCCCTACCACCAGCTATCGCATGGACGCCTACGCGCCCACCCTGATGGATCATGGCCTCAAGGCCATGATCGGCAAGGGTAAGCGCAACGACGAAGTTAAGCAGGCCATGGCCGACAACAAGGCCGTGTATTTGGCGGCTATCGGCGGGGCCGGGGCCCTTATGGCCCGGTGCATCAAAGAGGCCGAGGTCATCGCCTACCCCGAGCTGGGGCCCGAGGCGGTGCGGCGCTTGGTGGTCGAGGACATGCCCCTTTTCGTGGTCAATGACGTGCATGGCGGCGACCTTTATCAGCAAGGCCGTAAAGCTCACGCACGCCAATAAACATATAACCTTCGCCGCTGCCGAGCGGCGGAGATGGAGAACAAGGCAGGACAACTATGAGTAGTAGCGTAGACACCGCTATTTTTGTCAAGCCCCCCACCCGGGTGTCGGCATATCTGGACTGGCTCCAGATGCTCACCGGTGCCGGGCTTATCCTGTTCATGTGGAGTCATATGGTGTTGGTGGCCAGCGTGAACCTGGGCGCCAATGTAATGAACACCATCGCCTATTTCTTTGAGGCCACCTATATGGCCCAGGTGGGCGGACCCATCATTGGGGCCACCTTGCTGTTGCACTTCATCCTGGCCGCCCGCAAGATCCCCTACACCTCCGAAGCCCAGGGGGTCATCTGGCGTCACGCCCGCATGCTGCACCACACCGACACCTGGTTGTGGCTCATCCAGGCTTTCACCGCCATGGTCATTTTGATCATGGGGTCGGTGCACATCTGGACCGTGCTGACCAACCTGCCCATCACCGCGGCCAAAAGCGCCATGCGGGTGCAGGGCGGCTTCTGGGGAGTGTTCTATCTGATCCTCCTGCCCATGGTGGAATTGCACGTGGGCATCGGCTTCTATCGCATCGGGGTTAAGTGGGGCTTCATCAAGCGCAGCGGCCGCAAGAAGTTCCACCGGTTTGAAAACATCTGGACCGGCGTCTTCATCCTGATTGGCCTGATCACCATCATTCGGCTGTGGACCCTGCCGATTGCGGGCAACTAAGGAGGACGCCACCATGGAACATGAAACTTTCTACACAGACCTATTGTGTGTTGGAGCCGGCCTGGCCGGCGAAAGGGTGGCCGTATCCGCCGCGTCGGCCGGATTCGACGCCATCCTCCTAAGCCTGGTCCCCGCCCGCCGCTCCCACTCCTGCGCCGCCGAGGGCGGCATGCAGGCCGCCCTGGGCAACTGCGCCATGGGCGAGGGCGACAGCCCGGATGTGCACTTTGCCGACACGGTCAAGGGCTCGGACTGGGGCTGCGATCAGGAGTGCGCCCGCATCTTCGCCGACACCGCGCCCATAGCGGTGCGCGAGGCAGCCCACTGGGGCATTCCCTGGAACCGCGTGGTGGCCGGCAAGGCCAAGTACTGGAAAGGCGGCGAGGAGTTCGAGGCCGAGGAAAAGAAAGAAAAGCACGGCCTGATCACCGCCCGCGCCTTTGGCGGCACCGCCAAATGGCGCACCTGCTACACCGCCGACGGTACCGGTCATACCCTGCTCTACACCCTGGACAACAAGGTAACCGAATTGGGTGTCAGGGTGCACGACCGGGTGGAGGCGGTGAGCCTGATCCATGACGGCGAAAACTGCATGGGCTGCGTGGCCCGCGATCTTAAAACCGGCAAGCTGAGGGTCTACCTGGCCAAGGCCACCCTCATCGCCACCGGCGGCTACGGACGCCTGTACTCGGAGACCACCAATACGGTGATCAACGACGGCGGAGGCCACATCATCGCCCTGGACACCGGCCTGGTGCCCTTTGGCAACCCAGAGGCGGTGCAGTTCCACCCCACCGGCGTGGTGCCCACCAACATCCTGGTGACCGAGGGCTGCCGCGGCGACGGCGGTACCCTGCTGGACGTTGACGAAAAGCGCTTCATGGACATCTACGAGCCCGCCAAGGCCGAGCTAGCCTCGCGGGACGTGGTCAGCCGCTGGATGATGTACCACATCGCCCAGGGCAAGGGCGTGCCCTCCCCCTACGGCGACCACCTCTGGCTGGACATCCGCCACCTGGGGGCCCACCACATCACCACCAAGCTGCGCGAGGTATACGACCTCTGCCGCCACTTCCTGGGG
>JAHLLJ010000208.1 GCA_020444205.1 Deltaproteobacteria bacterium
GCTTTCGTTCCCCTCACGGCTGCGGGGCAGCGGGCGAATCTCACGCCACTTCCTCGCATCCAACCCGATTTCACAAAGGCTTGCGCCTCCCGTTGGGGTCCCGGTAGCCATCCGGAACCGGCAATAAAAAACCCCCGTTCCTTGCGGAACGGAGGGACTGCACCCAGTTTGCTTGATCTCTCCAGCCGAAGCCGGGCGGCTTAATCAGCCGCCAACGCCGGTCACCGCCGGTCTGGACTTCGGTGAAAACGGCAGGTCTTCTGGCTCCCGGATCATCCTGGGGCCGCGCCTTCCCACCGTCCTAGTGAACGGCAGTGGCTCTTGGCGGCCTTTGTCCCCGGTTACAGCGGCGGGACCGCGACGGTATCGCACCGTCTTCCCTATTAAGCCTTGCGGCGCCGTTTCCCGTATGTAGCCATATCTCCTACGCCAGAGTAACACCTTAGTCAAGTTTTATTATGAAAGAGGCTCCAACAGGCTATCCAGGGCCAAATTCTCTTCCAATAGGTCAGCCAACAGCTCGAATTGCTCCTCGCGGAAGGCGGCATAGTTGCCCGCCTGCTCGGGCAGGGCTCCGCCCCGGGCCCAAGCCAACACCGCCGCGCGCAACTCGTCGTTGTCCAGGATCCCGTGCAGATAGGTGCCCACCACCCGGCCATCGGGGCTGACTTGGCCCTCGTCCTGCTCCACATTTTGGCTCAAAACCTGGGTGAAGCTGAAGGCGGGGCGGCTGTCTCCCTGGGCCTGGGTGCGGCCCATGTGAATCTCGTAGCCGGTGACCTCGCCGGGCACCGCGAAGGGCAGCCCCGCCCCGCAGGCGGCCCGCACCCGGGTGGTGGCTTTGTCCCCGGCCATGACCGTACGCACCGGTAACAGGCCCAGGCCCTGCTCGGCCCCTGGGGGGCCTTCCACCCCGTCCGGGTCGGCGATTTCCCGGCCCAAAAGCTGATACCCGCCGCACAGGCCCAGCACCTTGCCCCCCAACTTGTGGAAGGATTTGATCGCCTCGAACAACCCGCTGCCGTGCAGGCGCTTCAGGGCGGCCAGGGTGTTCTTGGTTCCAGGTAAGACAAGAAGGTCCAGCCCGGCCAGCTCCTCGGGCCGCTCCAGCCAGGAAAGCTCAACCCCCTCCGAGGCGGCCAGGGCATCGAAATCGGTATAGTTGCTGATGTAGCCCAGGCGCGCCACCCCCACCCGCACCGAACCGGCCCGGCCTCCCAGCTCGCCGCGCTCCAGGGCCACCCCGTCTTCCTGAGGCAGCAGGATGTGCTCGAAACGGGGCAATATGCCCAACACCGGCACCCCGGAGCGCGAGGCGATGAACTCCATGCCCTCGCGGAACAGGTTGGGGTCGCCCCGAAACTTGTTGATCACTACCCCGGCCAGCATATCCCGCTCTTCGGGCGTCATCAGGTCAATGGTGCCCAGCACCTGGGCGAATACTCCGCCGGTATCAATGTCCGCCGCCAGGAGCACCTTGGCTCCGGCCCGCTGGGCCATGGACAGGTTCACCAGGTCGTGGCGTTTGAGGTTAACCTCGGCGCAGGAGCCCGCCCCTTCCAGGACCACCAGTTGGTGCTGGGCGCAAAGGCGGCCAAAGGCCTGCATCACCGTTTCCACCAGGCGGGGCTTGAGCTTGTAGTAGTCCACCCCGGCATAGTTGCCCAGGGGCTTGCCCATGAGCACCACCTGGGAGTTGGTGTGCCCCCCGGGCTTTAGCAGGATTGGGTTCATATCCACCGAGGGCTCCAGGCCCGCGGCCTGGGCTTGGGCTACCTGAGCCCGGCCTATCTCATGTCCCTGGGGGGTGATGCCCGAGTTCAGGGCCATGTTTTGGGCCTTGAACGGGGCCACGTCGATGCCCCGGCGCTTGAACACCCGGCATAGGCCCATGACCAGCACACTCTTGCCGACATGGCTTCCGGTGCCGGCCACCATGATGGGGCGATATTTCAGGGCAGGGTTCATTTTGCGGCCAGAGGATAATTTGGCAAACACATGGGCGCTCTATTTCTTGCCCGTATCAAGGTCCATATTGGTTAGCGCCGCATGGTCCAGGTCATACCGCTTTTGCAAGGCCTGGGGGTTCAAGCCGAGGAGCAGCCAACCCAGGGACTTACCTTTATGGCTCAGAGGGAAGGCCACCAGCAGCTCCTCCCAGCTCCCGCTATTCCCGCGGCCTTGGTGAAAGACCTTGAGCACTCTGTGGTGGTCCCGGCTCTGACCTTCAAAGGGAATGTGGCCGTAGTTGGAGCCGGGCTTTTGCGCGTCGTCCCTCCCCTGGGGATAGTAGGACTCCAGCACCTTTTTGTCCCTGTCCAACACCACCACTCCGGTAAAGGGCAAAGCCCCGTCCGAAGGGGTGGCGAAGAACCGCCGCAAAAGCTCTTCTCCCCGGTCCATATTTCCCTGGGCCAGGTCTTCGGCTAAAAGGGAATTGAGCAGCAGATAATCACGGGTGATCTGCCTGCGGAAAAGCTCGTGCAGCCTGGTCTCCTGGTCGTTCTGGGTGGTGAAGTAAGGATAGGCCACCAGGCCGCCGATGCACAGAATCAAAGCCGCCAACGCGGCGATGAGCCAGCCGCGCAAATGATGCATGCGGCGTTTAAGGCGCTCCACCGCGGTTACGTCCCGCCCCACCAACAGCAGGCCCTTGAAATCTTGCTGGGCATCGTAGAGCGCGCTGAGGCTTAGGGACACGTAACGTGACCCTTGCTGGGGATGCTGGCAGCAGACCACCTGTTCGGTGCAGGTTTGGCCGCCCCTGACCCCCCCGGCCAACTCGCGCACCTGCTGGCCCTGTTCGAAAAGTTCCTCCATGGGGCGGTGGCCAATCTGCTGCCAATCTCGGCCATAGAGCTCACTGGCTGCCCGGTTCAGGGCGGTCACCTTGCCGGTGTGGTCGGTGAGCACCACCGCGTCAGGCAACATGTCGCAGAATTCCTTGAGCCCGAAAAGCTGGTCGCTGGCCGCGTCCAGGCGTTGGGCCAGAACCTGGGCCATGTTTTTGCCCAGCTCGGGGAACTCTTGCAAGAAGCGGCCGATCTCCTCGCGGGGCACGCAAAGGGCCTTGCCTTGGGTTCTGGCCCGGATGGTGGCGGTGCGCTTGTCCCCCATCAAGAAAGACATCTCTCCAAACACCGCCCCGGGTTCGGAAAGTATGCTGATTACCTGCTCGCCCTTGAGCACGTCCAGCTCGCCCTCCAGCAAAACGTAGAGGTCCTGGGACTGTTCACCTTCCAGAAACAGGGTTTGGTTTTGGTGAAAGATGATCAGGTAACGCTCTAGCCGGGGATCGTCCTCATACGCTTGGATCATGCCACGCTCTTTCGCCCAATCAAGGGCCATGGGCCCGTGAAACAGGGAAGCGGATCATGCACCGCCACTATTTGCCTAGCTTAACCCCGGCTGGGGCGCAAGACAAGAGTGGCGGTCAAGACGGGAGGACATCAAAAAAGGCGGGTCCGCCTCCAAAGGCACAAGACGAACCCGCCGGGTGGGATGGGAAGGTTACTCGCCGTAAAAGTCGCTAAATACCTTGGGCTGTTTGCGGGGCGGGGCCTTGGGGTCCTCGGCGGGCACGCCCAAAGGAATGATGCCCGCCACCTCCAGGCCCTCGGGCGCGCCTAGGGCCTGGGCCATGGCCCCCGAATCGAAGAAGGTGAGCCACAGGCTGCCCAAGCCTTGCTCGGTGGCGGCCAGCATGAGGTTTTGCACCGCCGCCGAGGCCGCGGCCAGGGCCCCTTGGCTCTGACCGAAGAAGGCGCCCAGGCCCGCCTTCTTGGGGTCGAATAACACCGCCACGTACACCGGGGCCTGGTCCAGGTAGGCGAAGCTGTACTTGCCCGCCCATCCGGGGCCGCCGCCGTCCACCACCGCCTGCTGGGAGGCCAGACAAAGCTCCTTGACCTTGGCCTTGGCCGCCTCGCCGCGGATGACCACAAAAGACCAGGGCTGCTGATGCAGGGGGCTGGGGGCCCACACCGCCGCCTGGATGAGCGAGTTTACCTGCGCGTCGCTCACCGGATCGTCCTTAAAGGCCCGCACGCTGCGCCGTTTTTCAATGGCCTGCAATAGTTCCATGGCTCTTGTCTCCCCTGCGTCTTTTCTTAGGCGGTCTTTTCCTTTTCCTGGCGGCGGCGTTCCTCATCGCGTATCTCGCGTCTTAAGAGCTTGCCCACCTTGGACTTGGGAAGCATGTCGCGGAACTCGATGTAGGAAGGCACCTTGTACCCGGCCAGGCGGTCGCGGCAAAAGCGGATAAGCTCCGTGGCGCCCACGCCCTTGGCATCTTCCTTCATTACCACAATGGCCTTGATGCGCTCACCCACTTTCTTATCAGGCACGCCCACCACGCAGGCACCCACCACCACCGGGTGGTCCTGGAGCACCGCTTCGATCTCCGAGGCGCTGACCCGGTAGCCCTTGTGCTTAAGGATATCGGCCGAGCGCTCCACGTAGTAGATCTGTCCGTCTTCGCCCTGCTTCACATAGTCGCCGGTGCGGTAGTATATCTCGCCGCTAATCTCCACAAAGGCGGCGGCGGTCTCCTCGGGTTTGTTTAGGTAGCTCTTCATGGCGTGATCGCTGGTGACCAACAGCTCGCCCAGCTCGCCGGCGGGGGCGGGCACCATGCTGTCGGGCTCCACCAATAGTACCCGGCGGCTGGTGAGCGGCACGCCGATGCTCATGGCCGGCGGCTCTCCGGCGTCGATGCGGCTGTAGGTGACGTGGCCGGCCTCGGTGGAGCCGTAGACCTGGTAGATGGGCGAGCCCACCCGCTCTTTCCAGCGGGCCAGCACCTCCCGGGGCAGCACGTCGCCGCCGCAGTAGCAGTACTTGAGCGAGCTTATGTCGTAGAAATGCTGGCGGTCGTTTTCCAGAATCATGCGGTACAGGGCGGGCACCCCCAGCATCCAGCGCACCTTGTAGCGCTGGATGGCGTCCAGGATGGCGTCCACCGAGGGCTGGGGCATGAGCACCGTGGTGTTGCCCTGGTTCAGACCCAGGGCCATGAGCAAGCCCAAGGCCATGATATGGAACAAGGGGTTGATGGCAATGTAGGTGTCCTGGCCGGGCTTGACGTGGCCCTCCAGGACGTCGTGCATCACATCGTACACATAGGAGCAGTGGCCCCAGTGGTTGCCCGGCACCCCCTTGGGGAAGCCGGTGGTGCCGCCGGTGTAGAGGATATAGGACAGATCCTTTATGGGGTCCAGCTCCACCTTGGGCGGGTTGGGCGGGGCGGCCAGGATTTTCTTGAACCACACCGTCTCGGGCCCGCCCTTGACCGTGCCGGTGGGGGCCTTGTCGAACATGGCGGCCACTACCCGTTTGAGCGGCGAGACCAGATCCAGCAGGCTGGTGACGATGATGGTTTCCAGACTGCTGTCCTCGTATACCTCGGCCACGTAGCCGTAGTTGGTGTCGTGGCAGATGATGGCCTTGGCCCCGGAGTCGGAGACCATGTAGGCGATCTCGTGGCTGGTGTAGATGGGCGAGACCAGCACCACCGCCGCCCCGATCTTCTGGGTGGCCAGCCAGGCTATCACCAACTGGGGGCTGTTGTTCAGATACAAGAGCACCCGGTCGCCCCGGCCGATGCCCCGCTGGGACAGGCCGGTGGCGAAGCGGTCCACCATGTCCTTTAGCTTGGCGTAGGTGAAGCGCTGGCCCAGGAAGATGAGGGCCGTGTTGCCGGGGTAGCTGGCCGCGGCCTGCTCGAAGCGGGTGAAGGTGAATTCCTGGCTGACGTCGGCCATAACCCTAGGCTCCAAAGTAGGCCGACTTTACGTCGGGGTTGTTCATCAATTCGTCCTTGTCCCCCTCCACCACCGCGGAGCCGTTTTCCAAGATGTAGCCGTAGTCGATGATGGGCATGATGGGCCGGGCGTACTGCTCGGCCAC
>JAHLLJ010000209.1 GCA_020444205.1 Deltaproteobacteria bacterium
TGCAGCACGCACTCGATCTCCGAGGCGCTGACCCGGTAGCCCTTGTGCTTGATGGTGTCCACGGTGCGATCCACAAAGTACAAATAGCCCTGCTCATCCTGACGCACCACATCGGCGGTGCGGTAGAAGAGCTTGCCGTCCAGTTCCACAAAGGCCTCGGCGGTTTCAGCGGGCTTGTTCCAATAGGAGCTGACCATGGGCTCCGAGTGCACCAACAGCTCGCCCGGCTCGCCCGGCTCCACTGGAGTCAGGAAGGCGGGATCAACGATGCGCACCTCTTTAGAGGGCAGGATCAGGCCCATGGAGCCCGGTGGGTTCTCGCGGTCCGCCGGGCTCATGCACACGCCGCCTACCGTTTCGCTGGCCCCGTAACCGATGTAAATGGGCCAGCCGAAGCGCTCCAGCCAGCGGGTGGCCACGTCCTGGGGCAGCACGTCACCCCCGCAGAAGCAGTACTTGAGCGAGCCCAGGTCGTACTGATCCAGGCGGTCGTGCTCCAGGATCATGCGGTACAGGGCAGGCACCCCGATGAAGGTGGTGGCCTTGTGAGTGGTCACCGCGTGCATCATGGCGTCCAGGTTCACCTTGGGCTGCAGGATGATGGTGCCGCCATGCGCCAGCACCGTACCCAGGGCAGTGGTCTGACCCAGGATGTGAAACAGCGGCGCCGAGCCCAACACCATGTTGTCTTGCACGTCGAACAGGGCCGCGCTGGTGGAGATTTGCTCGTCAGCGCATTGCAGCAGCAAGCGGTGGCTGATGGGCACGCCCTTGGGGTGGCGGGTGGTGCCTCCGGTGTAGATGATCTCCGCGATGGAGTCCGGGTCGGCATCAGCTGCCGGAGGTTTGCCCGTCTCCTTGATGAGATCGGCCAGCATCACCGTGCCCTCGGCCCCCCGGCCCACCCTTCCCTTGGGCACCTTGTCAAAGGCCCAACCGAAGAAGCGCTTGTACCCGGGCAGCACGTCGGTCATGCCGGTGACCACCACCGTTTTGAAGGGATGCTCTTGGCGCACCTTTTTCACATAACCATAGTTGCGGTCAGTGCACACGATGGCCTCGGCCTCGGTGTCCCCGGCGATGTAGGCCACGTCAAAAGGCGTGTAGATAGGGGTGATGGGCACGGCCACCGCCCCGGCCTTTTGGATGCCCAGCCAGGCGATGAGCCACTGCACACAGTTGGGCAGATAAAGCATCACCCGGGAGCCGGGCTCCACCCCTTGCTTGAGCAGCCCAGCCGCAAAACGCTCAGCCATTTCCTGGAGGCGGGCGTAGCTGAAGGCGGTGCCCAGATACCAGACCGCGGGCTTGTCCGGGTTAAGGGCCGCCACCCGGTCAAAGGTTTGGGGGATGTTGGTGAGCTCCACCGGTTGCATAAGGCCCTCCCTTTACACGCCGAAGTAGGCGCTCTTAATCTCGGGGTTGTCCATCAACTCAGGCCCGGGCCCGGTGAGGGTGAGCATCCCGTTTTCAATGACGTAGGTGAAATCCAGCCAGGGCAGCAGGGGCCGGGCGAACTGCTCGGCGATGACCAGGGTGACCCCGGTGTGACGCCGCACGTCTTTGATAGCCGAAACCACCTGGTTCTGCATGGCCGGGCTCAGCCCCAACAGCGGCTCGTCCAACAAGAGCAGCTTGGGGCCCACCATCATGGCCATGCCGATGGCCAGCATCTGCTGCTCTCCGCCGGAGAGGAACCCGGCCTTGCGGCCACGGTGGCGGGCCAGGTTGGGGAATAGATCGAAGCTCAGCTCCAGACCTTTTTTCACATCGCCCCAGGAACGCAGATAGCCCGCGATCTTCAAGTTCTCCACCACCGTGGAGTCGGGGAAAATGGGGTGGCGCTCCCGGCAAAGCACTACGCCCGCCTGGGCCCGGCGGTAGGCGGGCAGCTTGCTGATGTCCTCGCCGAACAGCGACACCTCGCCCAACACGGTGATACGCTCGCCCCCCCGGCGCTTCTCTTTGAGCAGCATGTCCCATATCAAACCGCTCAGGGTGTTCATAAGGGTGGTCTTGCCCGCGCTGTTGGAGCCGATGACCCCTACTATCTGGCCTTCGCGCACCTCCATGGACAGGTCGTTGACCGCGATGGCGTTTTCGTAGAAGACGATTAGGTCCTTGACCGTAAGCACGATTATTCCTCCGCCTCGCTGCCCAGATAGGCGCCCTTGACCTGGGGGTCCTCCATCACCTGGGCGGGCTCGCCCTCGGCGATCTTTTGGCCGAAGTTTAGAACCAGCACCCGGTCGGCGATACGGAACAACTCCTTGAGCCGGTGCTCGATCATCACCAAGGTCTTGCCCTGGTGCACCAGCTTTTCGATCACCGGCACCAGGGAGGCCACCTCGGCCAGCGACAGGCCCGAGAAAAGTTCGTCCAGAACGATTACCTCCGGCTGGATGGCCATGCACTTGGCCAACTCCAGCCTCTTGAGGTAACCGTGGGGCAGACTGGCCGCCTGGTGGGAGATCACCCAAGAATCGCGCTCAAAGCCCACTTCCTCAAGCAGGTCCTTGGCCATGGCGTCGCGGTCGCCGTAGCGGCCGCCCGCCAGGCGACGCACCCGGGGGGACAACAAGGCCACGTTGAGGTTCTTAAAGGCCGGTAGCTGGTAGAAGGGCTTGACCATCTGAAAGGACCGGGCAATACCCAGGTCAGCCACTTTGTAGGGCGGCAGGCCGGTGATGTCCTTGCCCTCAAAGATGATCTTGCCCTTGGTGGGCTTTACAAACCCGGTGATGAGGTTGGCCAGGGTGGTCTTGCCAGAGCCGTTGGGGCCTATGACCCCCAGCACCTCGTTGCGCCGTAGGGTGAAGCTCACCCCGTCCACCGCCTTTACCCCGCCGAAGTAGCGCGAGAGGTTCTCTGCTTGCAAAATTACTTCGTTGTTCATCGTTCCACCCCCACCCAGCGCTCAAACTGGTTGTACTTGCGCGACAGGTAGTGGAAGATTCCCTCCGGCAGGCCCACCGTGAACACCACCAGTATCACCGCGTAGATCACCACCCTGAGGCCTCCCAGCCCGCGCAGGAGCTCGGACATGGGCACCAGGATGAAGCTGCCCAGCATGGGCCCGGCCAGGGTGCCCATTCCGCCCACCGCCACCGAGGCGATGGGGATCATGGAATAGTCCAGGGCGAACACCGGCATGCCCACGAACTGGTAGGCGTGGGTTATGAAGGCCCCGGCGAAGGCGCCCACCGAGGAGGCCATGAACAGGGCCTGGGCCTTGTAATGGTAGATGTTCATGCCCGCGCTCATCACCGCCCGGTCGTTGTCGTTGATGCCCTTGAGCAGCAGGCCGTAGTCCGTGCCCATCATGCGCCTGAAGCCGAACAGGGCCACAAACACCGCGATGGCGGCCAGCCAAAACTCCAGGTGCTCGCTGCCCAGGGTGGTCAGACCGCTGATGCCCTCGGTGCCCCCGAATATCTTGGTGGCCTCGATGACCCGCTCGATCATCATGGGCAGGATAAGGGTGACCATGGCAAAGTAGATGCCCCTGAGGCGCAGTACCGGCAGCAGGGCCAGAGTGCACAAAAATCCCCCGCCAACGGTGGCGATGGGAATGGTCAGGCCCGCGGGCAGGCCCAGGTAGTGGTTCAGGGCGCCGGCGATGTAGGCCCCCACCCCGAAGAACAGGGCCTGGCCCAGGGAGACCATGCCCGCTGAATTTAATATGTCCCAGCTAATGGCCAGCAGGGCGAACATACAGGTTGATATGAGCACCCGCTCCCAATAGGGCCCGGCCAGCAACCCCAGCACAAACAAGGCCACCACCGGCACCACCCGGGGGGCGGCCAGGTAGAGCATCTCCCGCCAGGAGGTGAGCACGAACACGTCGTCGCTACGGACCTTGATTCCTCGGTCTATGCGCTCTTTGCGTTGTGCCATCAGATGCGCTCCTCAAGCTGCTTTTGGTGCCCGAACAGCCCGGAGGGCTTGATCACCAAAATGGCCAGGATGGCTACCAGGCTGACGATCATCATCCAGCTGGTCTCCAGGTAAGTGGAGGTGAGGATCTGGGCGAAGCCGATAAGAAAGCTGGCCACGATAATGCCCACGGTGCTGCCCAGCCCGCCCACGATGCAAACCGCCAGGGCGTTGACCAGCACGTTGTAGCCTTCGTTGACCGCAATGGTGCCCAGGGGCAGGATGACCAGAGCGGCCAGGGCGCCGTAACCAGCGCCAAAGGCCACGGACAGGGCGGCCACCTTGTCGCCGTTGATGCCCAGGGTCAGGGCGGTGCGCTCGTCCTGGGCGATGCCCCTAAAGGCCAAACCGGTCTTGGTGTAGTGGGTGAAGAACCACAAAAAGGCGGCCAACAAAACCCCGGTGCCCACGATGCAAAGACGCTGGGCATCCACGTAGGTGTCGCCGATCATCACCGAGGCGTCGATGATGGGAGGCAGGGTGTACTCAAAGCCGATGAAGCCCAGATAGCGGAAAAACTCCAGAATGGCCAGGCCCACCCCAAAGGTGGCGATGACCTCGCTGACCACCAGGCCGCGCACCCTTAGCAGGATGAACCAGTAGATCATGGCCGCCACCGCCGCGGTGATGACCACCGCCAGCGGGGCCGCCACCCAAAAGGGCAGGCCCAGGGCGTGCAACCCCAGCCAGGTGATATAGCCGGTCATGATGTAAAGAGCGCCATAGGCGAAGTTGGCCACTCCGCTGATGCCGAATGTGACCGAGAAGCCCAAGGCCACCAGCATCAAAATGACGCTGTTGATAAAGCCGTAGATCAGGGTGCCTTCAAGCATGGTTCGCCCGTGCCTCGCCGGCGGCGGTGCCTGCCGCCCGCTAATGGTTATGGGGAAGGGGCCGGGGGAAGGCCAGGATTGGCCCGGCCCACCCCCGGCTAAGCGATCACCTTGGTGTCTACTTGGCGGACTTCATCCCGGTGGGCAGCTTGATCTTGCCCTCGGCGATGGCCGGAGGGAATACGATCACACGCTTGCCGTCGTCGGTCCATTGGAAGAAGCAACCCAGGGCTTCCTTGGTCGGGTCCTTGCCGTAGATCACCTGGTTGCCCTTGGTGAACTTGATATGGCCCATCACCCCCTGGGCGTCGGTGGCGCGAAGCGCGGCCACGATGGCGTCGGGGTCCAGGGAGTTGGCCTTCTCGATGGCGTTCTTGAGCAGATACACCGAGGCGTAGGCCGGGGCCGGGCCGTGACCAGCCTCCAGGGGCTTGCCGTACTTGGCCAGGTAAGCGTCGTAGAACTTCTTGGATGGCGGGTACTTGGCGCAGGGGATGTTGCCCAGCTCAAAGATGGCGTTGAGCGCGCCGCCGATCTTGCCGTCAAAGGTCTTCCAGGCGGCCGGACCAGTAAGCGGGCTGATGAAGCCGGCCATGACCGCCGGGACCTTCATGGCCTTCCATTGCTTGACCAGGATGCCACTCTGGGGCATGTCGAACACCGGCAGGATGACCTGGGCGCCCTTCATCTTGGCCTTCATCAAAGCCGGGGCAAAGTCGCTGGCTCCGGTGGGGAAGGTCTCGTGACCGACCACGTCCCACTTGAGCTTACCCTTGAAAATCTTGGTCATGATGCCCGCGGTGGCCCGGGCCCAGGCCACGTCCTGGTTCATGATGAACACCTTGTTGAAGCCGAACTCCTTGCCCATGAAGCCCATGACGCCCGCGATGTAGCCCACAAAGTACTTAGCGTCCAGGGAGACGCGGAACACGTACTTATACTTGGGGTTCTTGGCCACCTTGGCCTCGGTTTTGGGGCTCATGGCGATGGTGCCCAACAGAGGGACCTTGTGCTTGGCCAGCATGTCCATGCCCGCCAAGAGGGCCTCGGAGCGGAAGGGGCCCACCACCAGGGCGTGAGGCTTTTTCTCCAGGAT
>JAHLLJ010000210.1 GCA_020444205.1 Deltaproteobacteria bacterium
GCGGCTTCGCCAACTGCCCGTGGGCTGGCTTGTCGGTTGTGCGTTGGCCTCGCTGTAGGCTTAGCTACACCTGCGGCCCCCGCTCGCCTGCCGCCTTGCCTAGCACCACCTGACTATGCCGTGGAAATGTCCCTGCGGCTGCTTTCATCGAACATATAGAGATCGAGTAGGTTGGCGTAGAGGGCGAAGCCCGAAACCCAACAATTCCTTTGTTGGGCGTATGGCAAAGCCGCAGTCGCTTTTTTTTAAAAAACGAACCTTAAAAGCGAGCGACCGCCGAATACTCGGCGCGGAAGTGATCCAGGTTGGTGAGCACCTGGTCCACGTACTGGCGGGTCTCGGGGATGTCGGGAATACCGCCCGCTTGGGCCACCTTGGCGGGCCCGGCGTTGTAGGCGGCCAGGGCCAGGCGCAGGTCGCCCTGATGCTCGCGGTACAGATGGGCCAAATAGCCCACCCCGGCGTCAAGGTTGGCCTGGGGGTCCAGGGGGCTGGTGAGTTTCAGGTGCCTGGCTGTGGTGGGGGTGATCTGCATCAGGCCCATGGCCCCGCGATGGCTGCGGGCTTGGGGCAAAAAGCGGCTTTCGGTCTGGATAACCGCCATGACCAGGGCGGGCTCCAGGCCGTGCTTGCGCGCGGCCTTGCGGGCCAGGGGCCACACCACCCGTTGACGCTGGCGCAGGGGCAGCACCACGGTGAGCCTCTGGCGGGCCGCGGCGGCAGGGTCGACCGCCTGACAAGAGGCGGACGCCTGCACCGTCACCCGGGGCGCGGGCTCGAAAAACATTATCCCAGCCAAACCGCTGAGGCCGGCCAATATGGCGACCAGGGTTAGGCGGGACATATGGTGGTTCAGACGTGACATAGTCAGCCCTTATCAAAAAAATATGGTAATCATGCCTTAATATGTCAACGGATTTTTGTTCATCAAAAGGTTACAATCTTGTATGTCTTGTAATCGCTAGTAGTTATGAAGGATAAAAACTCCTTGACCGGGCGGCCTTGGGCTGCTTTTTTGGTGCTTACGAGGATTAAACCCAGTTTTCCCTATATGTTGGGGGCCTGATAGATGTCATACCAAGATTATGTTTCCCAGGCGGCGAATTACATCAGAAATCGCTTACCTGAAGGCTACACCCCCAGGGTGGCGGTGACCCTGGGCACCGGCCTGAGCGGCCTGGGTCAGGCCATTGAAGAGGCGGTGCGCGTACCCTACCAGGAGGTACCTTGCTTCCCGGTTTCCACGGTGGACAGCCACGCCGGGGAGCTGGTGCTGGGCCGCTTGGCCGGGCAACCGGTGGCCGCCCTGGCCGGTCGCTTCCATTTGTACGAAGGCTACAGCGCCCGCCAGGTTACCCTGCCCATCCGCGCCCTGGCCCTGCTGGGGGTGGACACCTTCATGGTCACCTGCGCGGCCGGCGGCCTGGACCCGGCCATGGAATCCGGCCGGGTGATGCTCATCAACGACCACATCAACTTCACCGGCGACAATCCCTTGATCGGCCCCAACGTGGACCAGTGGGGCGAGCGCTTTCCGGACATGTGCCAGGTATATGATCCCCAGCTTTTAGCCTTGGCCCGCACCGTGGCCCAGGCCCAGGGTATCGCCATGTATGAGGGGGTTTATATTGGGCTCAAGGGCCCCAGCATGGAGACTCCGGCCGAGACCCGCATGCTGCGCACCCTGGGGGGGGACGCGGTGGGCATGTCCACCGTGCTGGAGGTTATCGCCGCCCGCCACGCGGGGCTCAAGGTGATGGGCCTGGCGGCCATCAGCAACGTGAACATTCCCGAAGACATGCAGCCCGCCCCCCTGGAGCTGGTCATCGAAAACGCGGGCAAGGCGGGGGAGGACATGAGCAGGATCATCATGGGAGTCCTGGAAGAGATGTAGGCGGCTTCGTCAGACACCGCATGGCGGCATGAGATAGTAAAGCAGGCATAAGTAACCAGGACCGTGTGTAAAGGAGTGAGTGTATGGTCGCTTCAGCTCGGGGCCGACTAAAACGGCCGAACCATTGGTTATGGGTCACTCGTCCTACATACTACCTTGATGAATACGGCAATGACCGATGGGATGAAAAGTCATTAAAAGATGAGGCTGATTCTGATGGTTGGTGGAGTTGCCACAAGGATACCCTTGCTGGGGATTTAATCCTGCTCTGGAGAACGTCCCCAAAAATTGATATCGGGTACTTAATACAAGCAAGGAGTGATGCCTTTTCGATCGCCGACGATGATTATGCAGTTGAAATGGGGTGGGATTATGGCTGTGAATATGCACCCGTTTATAAATTTGCAAACCCTGTAACTAAAAAAGACCTTGATCGCGATCCTTACCTAATCGAATGGGGGGCATATAGAGGTAGGTTCCAACGACGTGCCTTCGCTATCCCTCCTCAATATTGGGAGGGATTGAATAAGTTGCTTATTAATAAAAATTCCAGTTATGAATCCGTCCTGGCAAACCTTGGTTCGTCTCCCGTACCTGGGAGAGTTGCTTTCGAAAAGGATATTGAAGACCAATTAGAAAATAATCTTTCCGTGCTGTCTGCCCATGGCTTTAATGTCTCTTTGTTTAAAGACTCAAAAAACGGGAGAAGTGGCCGGCAGTATGTTTGCGGGGAGACGAGGGGGAGAATTGATTTGCTTTGTATGGACAAATCAAAAAAATTTTTTCTCGTCATAGAGTTGAAATTAAATAGGGCTACTGACCAAACTTTTGCCCAAATTGCACGGTACATGGGTTGGGTACAAAAAAGGCTGGCAAAGGGTCGAAAAGTGTTTGGCTTGGTTGTAAGTGATGGATATGACGTAAATTTTGAAATGGCCAGCTATACTAACGACAGGATTCACCACCTCAACTTAGAGGACGTCGGAATAAAAAAATAATTAGCTCCCCTTCCGCGGGACTCCCCCTCAAGCTTTACTCAGAATGCCAGGCGAGGCGGCAGGCTACCTGTTGTTTGCTAGCGGCACGGCCAAGGGGTGCCAGGCAAGGCGTCCGGCGAGCGCAGGCCGCAGGCGTAGCCGAAGTTACGCCGAGGCCTAAGCGATGCCGGCAACACAGCCTACGGGCAGCTGGCGAGCCCGCCTTTTAGCCAACGATCCAGACGGCGATATCCTTGGCCCTCCCCATTACCTTGTCGCTGACGTGACCCAGGAAAAAGGAGCGGTTTTCGCCTCTGCGGCCCAGGACCACGGTGCCGTAACCGCCTTTTTTCACCTCGTTTAGTATGGCTCCTGAAACCGACAGGCCGCCCTCGATGGTCTGGGTTTCCACCTGGTCGGAGCTAAGGCCCGCCTGTTCCAGCACCTTGAGGGCCCTGGCGTAAAAGTCGTCCATGCATTGGGCATCGTTGTGCATGATGTCCTCTTCGATGCCCTCGGCCAGCTCGGACTCCACGAAGTCCAGGGTGCAGTAGTTGCCCAGGGAGGCCCCCACGTGCAAAAGGGTTATCTTGCACTCGGGATTTCCCCCCAGCATATAGGCCAGATGGTCCACCGCCTTGAGCGAGCCCTCGCTGCCGTCCACCGGGCACAGCACCTTCTGGCTGGACACTTGACCGCCCACCACCCACAAGGGCAGGCGCTGGGTGTGCTGTACCACCTTGTTGGTCACGCTGCCCAAAAACAGCTCCTGGGCCTTGGATAGCCCCCGGCGGCCCAGCACCAGGGCGTCATAGAGGCCCTGCTCGGCCTCGAAGAGGATGTCCCGGGCCGCGTCGCTGCTGCGGGGCAGGGGCTTTTTTTCCAAAGCCTCGGGGGCAAAGCCGCTGCGCACCAGGCGCTCCACGCATTTGTCCAGCACCTCCGAGGCCTGCTTGCGGCTGCGGGTTTCCAGCTCCCGCAGACGCTTGAAGGACTCGGGGTTGCGCTGGCCTTCCCGGCGCAGGTAGGGGGGAATGGGATTCATGATGTAGAGCAGGGTGACCTGCAGATCGCGGATCATGGCCCCTTGCATAAGCCCTACATAGTCCACCGCCTTTTGGGCCGCATTGGAGCCGTCCACCGCCACCAGGATTTTCTTGTCCACCGCGCTCCTCCTTTAAATAATACCCAGCTTTATGGCCCCCACCTTGGCCCGCAAATGCTGCATCTGGGTTCCCAGCATCATTTTGCGCTGCTTCAGCCGGTGAATCTCGCCCGCCTGGCTGCCCCCTCCGGCGGTCTCGGCCTCCAAGAGCTCCCTCACCCGGGCGGCGCACTCTGCCTGTTCTTGGATCAGAGACTCGATTTCGTTTTCCAGTTGAGCTATTTCATGGTGCAGGTCGCTTGTATTCATGGCTGTTTTTCCCCGGTGGCCCCGGCCAGGGCCGGGCAGGCTTCCAGATCTTGTTGGGTCAGCCCCCTGAGCTTGGCGTCCAGGCAGTCCAGCAGGGCTACCAAGTCGTAGGGATTTTTTATCTCATCCTTTTTCTGCTCATATACCCGGTCGCGCCAGTCATAGTCCAGGTATATCAGGCCGGTCAGCCCCCGGTGCCACTCCAAATCCAGGCCCGGGCGCTTGGCCGCGGCCAGGCGTTTATAGGAGCGCTCCATGGCCTGGTACAAGGCCAAACGGGCGTCGGCTATCTTTCTGCCGTCCTCTGGGGAAGTGCGGGCCAAGTCGCGGATGGCGTCCTCCACCCCTCCAAAGTATGGTTCCAACTCCTGAGCATAGTAGTATAAACGAAGCTTTTGGAAGTAGGACAACTCTTTGCCCTTGGCGATGAGTTCATCGCGGCCCAAGCGGCCCGAGCGGACCCCTTGGGTGATCTCCTGCTCGCCGGCCACCGGGGGAGGGCCTTCGGTGTCTTCGTCTTGGGCCAATGAGGGTGAGGCCAAAGCGGCCAGCAGGCTCGCCAACAGCAAGGTTGTTAAGTATATAATGCGTATCATGACTAAAATTCTAACCTCGGCGGGCGGCGGGCACCAAGCCTCTGCCCGGCCAGGTAGGGGTTTTTTGTAAAAAAATATTTACAACACAGCCATATTATAGCTACATTGCTGGGGCGATTTGTTGTCAACCCCGGCTAAATGGGCTATAAGGGACTCACTAAGGTTAGACCTTAGGCCTAAAGGGCGGTAAGCCCTTTTCGGGGAGGTTGCATGCTTTTTTTGACTCCTGAGCAACACGAAATACACCAGCGGGTAAAGGCCGTGGTGCGCGAAAAGATCGCACCCATCGCGCGGCACATAGAGGCCACCCCCGAGTTTTCCCAGGAAGCTTACCAGGCCTTGTCCGGTGAAAAGCTGTTTTGCCTTTCCATGCCCAAGGAGTACGGCGGCGTCGAGGGAGACGCCACCAGCCTGGCCTTGATGGTGGAGACCATAGCCACCTCCAGCCCCAGCGCGGCCCTGATGGTGTTCGTGACCAACGCGGTGGTGCGCACCATAGCCATCACCGGTACCAGGGAGCAGAAGAAGCGCCTTTTCGCCGAGCTCAAAAGCGGTGACACGCCCCTGGGGTTCTGCCTCACCGAGCCCGACTATGGCTCGGACGCGGCCAGTTTGCAGACCAAGGCCGAGCCCACCGAGGGCGGTTATCTGCTCAGCGGCAGCAAGGTCTACATTACTATTGGCCCCCATGGCCGCTACTACCTGGTCTTTGCCCGCACCGGCCCCGGCCCCCGGGCGGCGGGCATCAGCGCCTTTTTGCTGGACCGCCACGCCGAGGGCGTAACCTTTGCGCCTCCGGAGAAAAAGATGGGCCTGCACGGTTCCATCACCAGCCAGATGTTCTTGGACAAGGCCTTTGTGCCCGAGAACATGCGCCTGTGGCCCGAGGGCGATGGCTGGCGGGTCTTGGCCGACGTGTCCAACCCCATGCGGGTGTGGGGCGCGGCCTCCCTGG
>JAHLLJ010000211.1 GCA_020444205.1 Deltaproteobacteria bacterium
CCAAGAAAAAGAAGGAATTCGACACCTACGGCTCCAGCGGATTCAAGCAGCGCTACAGCCAGGAAGACATCTTCCAGGGCAGCGACATCAACGACATCCTCAGGGGCATGGGCCTGGGCGGCGACGTATTCAGCCAATTTTTTGGCGGAGGCGGCCGGGGCGGATTCCGCACTTACACCACCGGCGGCGGCCCCCGCGGCGGCTTCGGCGGTTTCCAGCAACCCTATGGCGGCATGGGCGGAGCCCCGGCCAAGGGCACGGACCTGGTTTACGAGCTGCCGGTAAGCCTGGGAGAGGTGTTCCACGGCGGGGAGAAAATGGTCTCCTACCGCCTGGGAGAGCGCACCGAGCGCATCAGCGTGAAGGTGCCGCCGGGCATAGAGAGCGGCAAGAAGCTACGCCTGGCCGGCAAGGGCGAGCCCGGCCCCATGGGCGCGCCTGCCGGTGACCTGCTCATCAAGATCAACGTCCTGGACAATCCCCAGTTCAAGCGGGAGGGGGCCGACCTGGAGACCACGGTAAGCGTGCCCTTCAGCCAGGCCGCCTTGGGCTCCACCGTGGAGGTGGCCACCATTGAGGGCAAAAACCTCAAGGTCAAGCTGCCCAAGGGCACCCAGTCGGGAGCCCGCCTGCGCCTCAAGGGCCAAGGCATGCCCAATTTCAAGGGTTCGGGCCGGGGCGACCTGTTCGTCCGGGTGGCCATCGAGGTGCCCAAGCGCCTGAGCAAAGAGCAAAAAGAGCTGCTGGAGAAACTGGCCGAGGAGGGCTTGTGAGACCCCGCCGTCTGTTCCCGCTGATAATCGCCCTGGCCGCCCTGCTGGCCCTGGCCACATCCGCCTTGGCCGCATTGGACTACCCCCGCCCCAGCGGGCCGGGGGGCCAGCCCAGCGCGGTGGGCGATTTCGCCAACATGATCCCCGCCCAGGCCAAGCAGGCCATGGAAGCCATTGCCACCGAGCTTTATCAGAAGACCGGCGCGGCGGTGGTGGTGGCCACGGTGCCCTCGCTGGACGGCGAGAGTATCGAGCAGGCCGCGGTGCAGCTTTTTGAAAAGTGGGGCATCGGCAAAAAGGGCGAGGACAAGGGCGTGCTCATCCTGTTGGCCCCCAAAGAGCGCAAGATGCGCATTGAGGTGGGCTACGGCCTGGAGGGGGTGCTCACCGACGCCACCTCCGGGGCGGTGCGCGACCAATACATGCTGCCCTACTTCAAAAAAGGCAAATTCGCCCAGGGCATGCTGGCCGGAGAAGTGGCCGTCGCCTCGGTGATAGCCCAGGACGCGGGCGTAAAGCTCACCGGTGTGCCCGAAGTAAAAGTAAAACGGGGATTCTCCCGTGGCTTCAGCCTGGGCGGCCTGTTCGTGGTGCTCATCATCTTCTGGCTGGTGCTGCGCATATTCGGACGGCGCGGCGGCCGGGGGGGCCGGGGAGGCGGCGGCGGTGTTTTGCCCGCCCTGCTGTTGGGCTCCATGATGGGCTCGTCCATGGGCGGCGGCTTCTCCCGGGGAGGCGGCTTCGGCGGCTTTGGCGGGGGCTTCGGCGGCTTTGGCGGCGGCATGAGCGGGGGCGGCGGCGCCTCTGGTTCCTGGTAGAGGAGAAAGTTTAAGCAAATGGCAAAAAAACCGCCCCAGCAGCCCCAGGACATCTATGACGAGCTGCTGCAAGATTTGGTAAACGCCTTGGGCACGGACCTGCTTTCGGTGGTGCTTTTCGGCTCGGCCGCGGCCGGGCGCTATGTAAAGGGCCGCTCGGACATGAACCTATTAATCATGGTGAGCGAACAGGCCCAACGCACCACAAGCCGCCTGCTGCCCTTTGCGGGCAAGTGGGCCCCGGCCGGAGTGGCCCCTCCCCTGGTGATGAGCCCCGATTATTTGGCGGCCAGCACCGACGTGTTCCCCATCGAATTTCTGGTAATGGCCGCCAACCACAAGACTCTGCACGGCGAGGACCCCCTGGAGTCGCTCAACCTGGAGCCCGGCCATTTGCGCCTGCAACTGGAGCGGGAGATCAAGGGCAAGGTTACCGCCCTGCGCACCCGGCTGTTGGCCAGCGGGGGCGAAGCCCGGGCCCTGACCGGCCTTAGCCGGGAGGCCCTGCCCGCGTTCGTGGCCTTTTTCCAGGCATATTTGGAGCTGACCACCGGCGGCTTCCCCAGCGACCCGGACGAGGTTCTGGCGGCCGCCACCGAGGCGGGGCTAAAGGTGGAGGCCTTCCAAAAGCTGGGCAAGGTGCGCGCCGGAGAGCTCAAGCCCAGCCCGCCGGAGCTGGTGGCCCTTTGGGAAGAGGGTATTGCCGAGCTCGACGAAATCAGCCATCAAGTGGACAAGCTGCAAGTTTAGTTTATTAGCGGCCGCTTGGCCGCAAGGAGAGAAACATGGGCCGTGGAGCCAAGTGGGCCATAGGCATCGGCGTAATCGCCCTGCTTTTGTTCTTGCTTCTGGTCAGCCCCTACAACAGCCTGGTCAACCTGGACGAGCAAGTCAACCAGGCCAAGAGCAACATCGAAGTAACCCTGCAGCGCCGCCTGGACCTTATCCCCAACCTGGTGGAGACGGTCAAGGGCTATGCCTCCCATGAGCGCGAGACCCTGGAAGGGGTCACCAAGGCCCGCCAGCAGGTGGCCGCCGCCCCCACCCTGGAGGGCAAGCTGGCCGCCAACCAAGGCCTTACCAGCGCCCTGAGCCGTTTGATGGTGGTGGTGGAGCGCTACCCGGACCTCAAGGCCAGCCAAAACTTTAGGGCCTTGCAGGACCAGCTTGAGGGCACGGAGAACCGCATCGCCGTGGCCCGCACCCGCTACAACCAGGCCATACGCGCCTACAACACGGCCATACGCCGTTTCCCCACCTTGATCTTGGCCCGGCTTTTGGGTTACACCCCCAAGCAGGGGTTTGAAGCCACGGCCGAGGCCCAGAAAGCCCCCAAGGTGAAGTTCTAGAGGGAGACTTTACACACGCCTGATCGCGGGGAGGATGCGCCATGATGGTTGACGAATGGACCATGATCTGGCGCATTCTCATTGCCGCCGGGCTGGGGCTGATCATCGGCCTGGACCGGGAGATCCACGGCCGGGCCGCCGGGCTCAGGACCTGCCTATTGGTGGCCATGAGCGGGGCCCTGTTGATGAGCCTGTCGCTGTACCTCACCCAAATATTTGCCGCCACCGCCGACAGCAGCGTGGTGCGCCTGGACCCGGGCCGTCTGCCCTCCTACGCCATCGCGGGCATGGGCTTTTTGGGGGCTGGGGCCATCATCCAAGGCCGCCTGCGCTCCCGGGGGGTGACTACCGGGGCGGCCATGTGGGCCTGCACCGGCATCGGCCTGGCCGTGGGAGCGGGCCTCTACTACCCGGCAGGGGCGGCCACCGTGGTGACCCTGGTGGCGCTCAAGATATTCCGCGACATCGCCCGCTTTTTGCCCCGGGAGCAGAACGTCATGCTGCGCCTGGAGTTGAGCGACCCGGCGGTTGAAGACCAGGTCAGGGCCCTGCTCAAGGAGCACAACGCGCGCATCCTCTTTGTGGGCCGGGAACGCTGCCTGCTGGACAACTCCGAGGAAGTGGAGATGTCGCTGTCCATCCACTCGGGCTCGGGCTGGCGCAAGATGCTGGAGCAGATGGAAGATATCCCAGGCCTGTCCTGCTATTCCTGGAAGCAGGCCGAGGTTCCCTAGGCGGAGAGCCCCAGACAAGAAAGCAATATGCACAGGCTGAATCCAGAGCACTTTGCCCGTCTGCTTCCCCTGATGAACCAGGCCCCTTTTTTCCGTTTGCTGAACATGAAGGTGGTTGAGTTGGGCTGGGCTCGTGCGGTGGTGGAGATGGAGCTGGCCGACAAACATCTCAACCCCTTTGGCGGGGTGCACGGCGGCTCTTACACCTCGGCTATTGACACCGCCGCCTACTGGTCCGCCTATTGCCAAATGGATTCGCAGGCCAGCTTTGTGACCGTGGACCTGCACGTGGACCTGTTGGGCACCGCCAAGCAAGGCAAGGTGACGGTGCTGGGTGGGTGCTTGAAGATGGGGCGCAGCCTGTGCTTGACCGAGGCCACGGTCACAGATTCCCAGGACCGCATCATTGCCCACGGCAACTCCAAGATGATGGCCGTCCCCGGCACCAACAGCATCAGCAGCCTGGTGTCGGCCATGGGCGGGGAAAACCTGCCGCCCAAGTTTCTTGATTAGCCGGCCCGAGGGCCGAGAGTAAATAGCATAGCTTGGGTCGGGCGTAGCGAAGCCCAGCAAGCACCTTGCCCCTGCTCCCTTCCAGCAATAGTCGTCATCACGAGGAGCATCTCCGTCAGAGATGCGACGTGGTGATCCTCGACTTCCCCCAGGCGGGATGGGTTGCGGTCTGGAAGGTGGTTGGGTCGTGTATGGCCAACCAAAGCATGACGAGGGAAATTGAAGATTGCCACACAGCGGCGGGAGAGCCGCCTTCACCTTCCCCACCCTTCCTTTCGCCGCTGTTCGCAATGACCTCTATTGGTTGGAGTCGGTAACCGAGCGGGCATGCCGCCATTAAAGGCTGGTGCTCGGGAGGAGGCGCCTGCTGCCAACAGGGATCGCTTCGTCGCTAGGCTCCTCGCGACGACAATGCCTTTCCCTGCGGCACAGCCAGGGTGTGCTAGGCAAGGCTTCGGGCAAACGAAACCCGCAGGCGTATATGCCAATACGCCGAGGAGGCGAGCGCCGCCCGCAACGCAGCATAGCACTACCTGGCGCAGCCGCGCAGCCGCCCCTGGTCAAACCAGCCACTTTGCTCTAAATATTGAGGCATGACCAATTTTGACCTAGAACCCCTGCGCCAGGCGGCCATTGACCTGCGCTACCTCTTGGGGCGGGAATATCCCCGGGAGCTGGGCCTGAAGCTAACCGGCGACCGCTGGGGCCTGGACGCACAGCAGCGCCAGGTGCTGCGGCGGGCGGTGGTGGCCCCGCAAAAGGCCCGCTCCCGGCGCGAGCGCTTGTTGCCTCTCAGCGCCGTGAAAGGCCAGGCAGTAGGGGTGGACGGCCACAACGTGATCATCACCCTGGAGAGCGCCCTCATGGGCGCGGTTTTGGTGGAAGCCGATGACAGCGCGGTGCGCGACATAGGCCAGCGAGGCCGTCACTACCGTCCAGGCCCCCGCACCGAGCAGGCCGCCCGGCTCATGGTGGACACCCTGGCCCAAGCCGGGGCGGCTCGGGTGGAGATACTGCTGGACGCGCCTTTGCCCTACAGTGGGCAAATGGCTGGGGAGCTGCGGGACATGCTGGCCCAGGCCGGGCTGGCGGGCGATGCGCGCACCGTAGCCGATCCGGAGAAGGAGCTGGCCGCCTTTCAGGGTGTAGTTGCCAGTGGCGACGGCCAGCTCATCGACGCGGCTGCCCGTCCCCTGGACCTGACCGGGGCCATAATCCGGGCCATGGAGCCCCGCCCAGAGATGATCAACTTGGAGCAAGCATGAGTGAAGCTAAGAAGAGCAAGGGACTGGGCATCTTTTCCGGCGGGTTGGATTCCATGCTGGCGGTTAAGGTGCTTGAGCGCGCCGGGGTTCAGGTGTCCACGGTCACCTTTGCCACGCCCTTTTTCAGCCCCCAGCGGGCCATCATCTCGGCCGAACACATCGGGGTGCCTTTGCAGGTGGTGGATGTGGGCCAGCCCCATCTGGCGCTGGTAAAAGACCCGCCCCATGGCTACGGCTCCAACATGAACCCCTGCATTGACTGTCACGCCTTCATGTTCGCCCAGGCAGGCAAGCTGATGGCCGAACAGGGATTCGACTTCCTGTTTTCCGGCGAGGTGCTGGGCCAGCGGCCCATGAGCCAGAACAAGCAGGCC
>JAHLLJ010000212.1 GCA_020444205.1 Deltaproteobacteria bacterium
GCACCTTCATGGTGGCGGTGAGCTCGTCGTCGTCGTGGTCCAGCTCCTTGGTCAACAGGAGGAACTTGCGCACGTTCTCCACCCGGGCGAACTGCCCGTTTACCCGGTCCACCTCGGCCTGGACCAGGCGGCGCACCTCCTGGTTTTGCGACAGGTTCTTGAAATTGGTATAGGCGATGTGGTTGTCGGTGGCCCACTTGCCCACGTTGTCGAAGTCGATTTGGATCAGGGCGGCAATGTAGTTACGGCCCTCCCCGATCACTATGGCCTCCTTGATGTAGGGGCTAACCTTGAGGGCGTTTTCGATCTCGCTGGGGGCGATGTTTTTGCCACCGCTGGTGATAATGATGTCCTTCTTGCGGTCCACGATGGACAGATGGCCATGCTCGTCCATCTCCGCGATGTCGCCGGTGTGTAGCCAGCCGTCGATTATGGCCTGTCGGGTGGCTTCATCGTTCTTGTAGTAGCCCACAAACACCGGAGCGCCTTTTTTGAGCAACTCGCCGTCCTCGGCGATGACGAACTCTATGCCCTCGATAGGCTTGCCCACCGTGCCCATGCGGATGTCGTCGTCCATGTGGATGAAACTCAAGCCGGTGGACTCGGTCATGCCGTAACCTTCCTTGACCCGAATCCCAAGATCATGGAAAAAGCGTAGAACGTCGGGGCTCACCTTGGCCGCGGCGGAAAAGCAAAAACGCACCTTGCGCAAGCCCACGAAGTTTTGCAAGGCCCTGAGCATGAGCCAATAGGCCGCCCAATAGACCAGGCTTAGCCCCAGGCCCGGTTGCCGGCCCTCCAGACGCTCGCCGGCCATGCGCCGACCCACCGCATAGCAGCGTTTGAACAGCCACTGTTTCAGGCGGCTGGAGTCTTTGATATTGATGTAGATGGCTGATTGCAGCTTTTCCCAGATACGCGGCACCCCCAGGAACACCGAAGGGGCGATCTCCCTGAGGTCGCTCTGGATGGTGGCTATGCTCTCGGCGAAGTTCACCGGGTAGCCCACGTACATGGGCAAAAACAGACTGAAGATTTTTTCGGCCACGTGACACAGGGGCAGATAGGAAACCACCGAGTCCTGATCCGTGGCCCCGATGGCCTCGATGGTGCCCAGGGTCATGGATTCGATGTTCACGTGGTTGATCATGGCTCCCTTGGGCTTGCCGGTGGTGCCGGAGGTGTAGACCATGATGCACACCTCGTCGGCCTTGCCCTGGGCCACTCGTTGTTCGAACCAGCCGGGCCGTTCCCGCTCCAGCTCCCGGCCCATCTCCTCCACCGCTGCAAAGGAGATGATGATGTCTTGGGGATAGTGCCTAAGGCCCTTCATGTCCTTGACGATGATTTTCTTGACCAGGGGCAGATCGTCCCACACCTCCAGAATCTTGTCGGTCTGCTCCTGGTCCTCGGCCACCACCAACATGCTGTCCGAATGCTTGACCACGTAGTGGACCTCGGGATAGGGGCTGGTGGGATAGACCCCCACGGACACCCCGCCCAGGCAGATGGCCGCCAGGTCGGCATAGAGCCACTCCCGGCAGTTCTCGCTGATGATGGCCAGGTGGTCGCCGCGCCCAAAACCCAGGGCGCTGAGCCCCAGGGCGAAATGCTTCACATGGTCGCGGTAGCCGTTCCAGGTGACCTCCTGCCAGATGCCGAAATCCTTTTCCCTGAGCGCCACCTGCTCACCGAGCCGGGCCACCTGCTCCAAAAAGAACTGGCCCAGGGTTTTGCCGCTCAGCTCAACCACCGCTTCCTCCGCTTGTAATGCTTGACCTCGCGGTAGCTTTTACGGCCTCCGCCCTGGCCCAGCCCCAGGTAAAACTCCTGCACGTCCTGATCGGCCAAAAGACGATCCACTGGACCGTCCAGCACCACCCGGCCGTTTTCCATGATGTAGCCGTAGGAGCTGACCCCAAGGGCGACCTGGGCGTTCTGCTCCACCAGGAGTATGCTGGTGCCCTCCTTTTGGTTGATCTCCTGGATGATGGCGAAGATCTCCTCCACCAACAGGGGAGCCAGGCCCAGGGAGGGCTCATCGAGCATCATCAGCTTGGGCCGGGCCAACAGGGCCCGGCTGATGGCCAGCATCTGCTGCTCGCCGCCGCTCAGGTATCCGGCCAGGCGTCCCAAACGGCTTTTGAGCACTGGAAAGTAGGCAAAGCACTTGTCCAGATCGGCCTTGACCCCGGAGCGGTCGCGCCGGGTGTAGGCCCCGCAGGTCAGGTTCTCCTCCACGGTGAGATCCTCAAAGATGCGCCGCCCCTCCATGACCTGAAAGATGCCCTTGCGCACCAGGATGTGGGGCAGCTCCTGGGCTAACTTCTTCCCGTTGAACTCGATCCAGCCGTCGGTCAATTCGCCGTCCTCAAGGGGCAAAAGCCCGCTGATGGCCTTGAGGGTGGTGCTCTTGCCCGCCCCGTTGGAGCCCAGCAGGCTCACAATACGGCCCTTGGGCACCACCAGGGACATGCCCTTGAGCACCAGCACCACGTGGTTGTAAACCACCTCTATGTTGTTGACCTTGAGGATGGCCTCCTGGTCTGCTTGCCGCTCATCCATGGCCTCGTCCGCGTCGAGGCCGGGACGGGGCCTGTTTGCGCCCCGCCCCGGCCGGTGAGGGTTAATCCAGGTAGATCCAGTCAGAGGCCGGCACGAACTTGCCGCCCTTGCCCACGTATACCTTGCCCACGGCGGTGGCGTTGCTGTGCTTGAAGCTCACCTTGCCGGCAAAGCCCTGGGTGTCCCAGTCCTTGACCTGGGGGATCATGTCCTTGAGGTTGGGGCCGGTGATGGGCAGACCCTTGGCCTTGCACATCTTGGCCAGCTTTACAAAGACCATGCCCGTGAACCAGCCCTGCATGTAGCTGTTGGGCCGGTACTTCACGTCCGGATGGTGCCGTTTGTTGAAGTCCTGGATGATCTTAATCATGGGCACCTCGGTGTGATACCAGTAGGCATAGGGCATCACGCCCATGTAGCCTTCGCCATCAGCCCCCAGCTTGTCCAGGAGCATCTTGGACATGGTCCAGAAGGTGCCCATGAAGGTGGTCTTGAGGCCGAAGTCCTTAGCCCCGCGGATCACCCCCGGTATAGGCGGGACCACATAGCCCTGGAAGATGCAGTAGTCGGGGTTGTGGCGCTTGAGGTCCAACAGCTGGCTGGTGACGTCCACCGCGCCCACCGCGGTCACTTCCTCGGCCACCACCTCCACCCCCAGCTTCTTGGCCATCTCTTTGGCATAGGGGATGGGGTCGCGGCCGAACTCGGTGTCGCTGTGGAAGAAGGCCACTGTGGGCTTCTTGCCCTTGGTCTTGGGGTGAGCCGCGATGTACTTGAGCAGAATGCCGAACTGCTGGGCATAGGTGGGTCCGGAAACGAACATGTAGGGGTTCTTGGCCCGGTCGGCCAGCTCCTGGCTGAAGCTGGTGGAGCCGTAGACCACGTGGTAGCGGTTGTTGATCTCCGGGGCCAGAGCCTTGCCCTGCCCGGTGGACTCGCCATAGTCCATCACTGGGCTGTACTTGGCCATCATCTTTTTGAAGGCCGCCACCGCCCGTTTGAGGTCATAGCCGGTGTCTTCATAGATATATTCCACCTTGATGCCGTCCACCCCGCCCTGCTCGTTGGCATAGGCCAGGGAATCGGCCAAGCCCTGGTGGATGTGCTTGCCCGCAAAGGCAAAGCGCCCGGTTATGGGTTGTTGGGCGGTGATCTTGATGGTGTCCGCCGCCAGTGCCGCCCCGGCCCCCAGGACCAGGCATAGGGTCAAAAACAGACCCAAGGTAACCCGTAACGATTTCATCTATCCCTCCTCGCCATCAGTGGAATCCAAGTCCGCCCGGCGCTCATGCGTCCAGGCCGGACATCCCTCCGCTTTTTTTCACGGCTTTTCCGCTGCCCCTAAAGCAGCTAATGCTCAAAGGGCCAAAGCCGGAAATAGTCCTTTACCCGCCGCCACATCTCTGCCAGGCCGTGGGGCTCAAAGACCAAGAACACCACGATCAACAAACCAAAGACCACGGTCTGCAGCGGGAAGAGGTAGCTCATCACCTTGTCGTCCAGGCCCTGGAAAAGGGCCAGACCGCTTTGCAGTGCCTCGGGCACCATAGTCATGAAAATGGCCCCGAATATGGAGCCCAACACCGAACCCAGGCCGCCCACGATAATCATGGCCAGGTAGCGGATGGACTCGTGCAGGGGGAAATGCTCCGGAGTGACGATCTTGAGCAAGTTGACCTGCAAGCAGCCGGCCACCCCGGCGAAAAAGCTGCTGGTGGCAAAGGCGTAGAGCTTGTACCTAAACAGGTTGATGCCCATCAGCTCGGCGGAGATGTCGCGGTCGCGGATGGCGATGAAGGCCCGGCCCACCCGGGTGCGGAACAGGTTGCGGGCCGCGGTCACCGCCAGGATGACCATGGGCACGGTCACGAAGTAGAACTTGAACTCAGTGTCCAGCTTTAGGCCGAATATTTCCGGCGGAGGGACGTTGATGCCCCGAATGCCCCCGGTCACCGAGGTCCAGTGCACGAAGATGAAATCAAAGATTACCTGGGCGGCCAAGGTGGCGATGCACAGATAAAGCCCCTTCATGCGCATGGAAGGGGCTCCCACGATGACCCCGAAAAAGGCCGCCGAGATCCCCGAAAGCGGCAGGCACAGCAAAAAGGGCAGACCCAGGTTGGTGGTCAGGATGGCGCTGGTGTAGGCGCCGATGCCCACAAAGGCGGCGTGCCCCAGGGATATCTGCCCGGCCGCACCGGTGAGGATGTTCAGACCCACCGCGGCCACGATGGCCACGCCGGTCAGGTCGGCCATATAGAGAAGATAGGGCCCGGCCATAAAGGGGAAAATGGCCATGGCCGCGAAAAGCACCACCAGCCAAACCCGGACCGTGCCGCTGCGGAACACCGCTTCGTCAGCGGCGTAGGACTGTTTGAAGTCGCCTATGCGCATGGCTGTGCCGATTCCCTCCCGCTACAACCGCTCGATGTCCTCTTTGCCGAAAAGCCCGTAGGGCTTGACCAGAAGGATCAGGACCAGAACCACAAAGGGGGCCAAGTCCTTGACCCCGCCGCCCACGTAGGGGTCCAAATAGCCTCCGGCGATGTTTTCCACTAAGCCCACGATGAAGCCGCCCACCACCGCCCCGGCGATGGAGTCCAGCCCGCCCAGGATCACTACCGGAAAAATCTTGAGCCCGATGCCTCCTAGGGTGGGCTGGATTCCCCCGATGTTGCCGATGATCACCCCGCCCAGGGCCGCGGCTATGGCCCCCAGGGACCAGGCCACAGTGAACATGCTGCGTACGTTGATGCCCATGGAGAAGGCGGCCATCTGATCGCCCGCGGTGGCCCGCATGGCCACCCCCACCTTGGCGTACTTGAACAGCAGGGCAAAAAGGCTCACCGCGATCATGGCCACCACGAAGCCCCAGAACAGGTTGGAACGCACGATGATGTCGCCGATGATTATCGGCGCCCGGGGGAACAGGGGCGGGAAGCTCTTGAAGTCGGTGGACCAAATGATCTCGGCCAGGCCCATGAGGATGGAGCTGAGACCGATGGTCACCATCACGATACTGATGGTGGGCTGGCCCAGCATGTATCGCAGGATGGCCCGCTCTATGAAAAGGCCCAAGAGGGCCGAGCTGAACATGACTAGCAGGAACGACGGTATGGGTGGCAGGCCGGTCATCACCATGAAGGTGTAAAAGAAATAGGCCCCGATCATCATGAACTCGCCGGTGGCGAAGTTGATGATGCTGGTGGCC
>JAHLLJ010000213.1 GCA_020444205.1 Deltaproteobacteria bacterium
GATATTCGGCAAGAAACGAGGTGGTCGAGTGCGTCGGCGAGACGCCGCCTTGGAGTGTTTTTGCGACGCAGCCGTATATGACCCATACGGCGAGGAGCTAAAACGCGAAAGGCAAGTCGCAGCCAGCAATCGGCCGCCGAGCCGCCTAATTAACTTTATTCCAGCGGGTGCCGGAAGGAGTGTCGATAAGCTGTATGCCCTTTTGGGCCAGCTCGTCGCGCAATTTGTCGGCCAGGGCAAAGTCGCCACCGGCGCGGGCCTGGTCACGCTTTTGCACCAGGGCTTCGATCTCGGAGTCGCGCGCGCCGGGCTCCAGGTCGATCACCCCCAGCACCCGGTTGACGCTCTCCACGAATCCCAACACCTGCTCCACCTGGGCGGCGTCCATGAGCGCCTGGTTCATCAGGCGGTTGATGCGCCGCACCATGGCGAAAAGCTGGCCCATGGCCTTGGGCACGCCCAGGTCGTTGTCCATGGCCTCTTGCATGCCGCTCTTGGCCTCGTAGAGAATCTGGTCCAGGTCCGCAGAAGGCTCGCCGGGGCTCATGAAGCGCAGGCGCTCCACAAAGTCGTTAAGCCGCTCCACGGTCTTAGCGGCCTGGTCCAGCTGTTCCTTGTCGTAGTTGATGGGCCGGCGGTAGTGTTGGCTTAAGAGCCAGTAGCGCACCGCGGCCGGGGAATACCCCAGCTCCAGAATCTCCCTGAGGGTCACGTCGTTGCCCGCCACCCGGGAGGCCTTCTTGCCGTCGACCATCACCACCTCTGAGTGCAGCCACATGTTGGCCAGGGGCTTGCCGGTGAGGCTTTGGGCCACGGCGATCTCGTTTTCCCCGTGGGGGAAGATGAGGTCGGTGGAGGCCAGGTGCAGATCAAAGGGCTGGCCCAGGTGCTCGGTGGACATGGTGGCGCATTCCACGTGCCAGCCGGGGCGCACGTTGCCCCACGGGGTGGACCAGTAGATGCCCGCCTTGAGATCGGCCAGGGTGGCCCGTTTGAAGATGGTGAAGTCCCGGGGGTTCTCCTTCTCATAATAGTCGTAGTCGGTGTGCTTGTCGCTTTGCACCGCGTTCAGGTCCACCCCCGAGAGCTTGCCGTATTCGGGGAAGTGGCTGATGTTGAAGTACACGCTGCGGAGCTTGGCGTAGGCCATGTCCTTAGCCAAGAGCTCGCGCGCCGCGTCCACCATCTGGTTGATGTGCTCGCTGGCCTTGGGGTAGTCCAGGGCGGGCAGGACACTCAGCGCGTCCATGTCCTCAAAGAAAACCTTTTCCCAGCGGGCGGTGAACTCCTTCCAATCGGCCCCCTCGGCCAGGCACTGATTCACGGTGCGGTCGTCCACGTCGGCGATGTTGATGATCAGCTTGACCTCGAAGCGCCTGAACTCCAGATAGCGGCGCACCAGGTCGGCGAAGACCATGCGGCGGCCTAGGCCCAGGTCCGGCGGACCGTCCAGGGAGGGGCCGCAGGCATAGATGCCTACCTGGCCGGGGCGCACCGGGTTCAAATCCTCCACCTGGCGGCTGAGGGTGTTGTAGAACCTCAGGGGGATAGGCACCTTTTCGCTGGAGAACAAGGGGGTGGACAGATAGCGCTCCCCGCCGTCGGCCATGAGCGCCACCACCACCGAGCCCTCGGGCAGAGTGGCCGCGCGGTCCAGGGCCACCTTCATGGCCGCCCCGGCGCTCATGCCCACGAAGATGCCTTCCTCGCGGGCCAGGCGGCGGGCCACCTCGTAGGCGCTGTCATCGTCCACGTTGGCCAGGACATCCACCTCGCCGGGGGTGAAGATGCCCGGCGCGTAAGACTCCTTCATGTTCTTGAGGCCTTGAATCTTGTGCCCTTGATAGGGCTCCACCGCCACCACCTGGACCTTGGGGTCCAGCTGGTGCAGGCGGCGGGTAAGACCCATGACCGTGCCCGAGGTGCCCAAAGTGGCCACCACCAGGTTCACCTTGCCCTCGGTGGCTTGGTATATCTCGTCGGCCGTGGAGCCTTCCAGGGCGTGGGCCTTCCAGTTGTCCTCGTTGTTGAACTGGTCCACCAGAAAGTAGCGCTCCGGCTCCTCGCGGGCCAGGCGGTAGGCCTCTTCAATGGCCCCGTCGGTGGACATGTGGGCCGGGGTGAGCAGAATGTCGGCCCCATAGGCCCTAAGAATCTTGCGCCGTTCCTGGGAGGCGGACTCGGACATGGTGAAGAGCATCTTGTAGCCCTTGACCGCGCAGGCCATGGCCAGGCCTATGCCGGTGTTGCCGCTGGTGGCCTCCAACAGGATCTTGTCCTTGGTCAGCTCGCCGCGCTTTTCCGCCTGCTCGATCATGTTGAGCGCCGGGCGGTCCTTCACCGACCCCCCGGGGTTCATGAACTCCAGCTTGGCGTACACCTCGACGCCGGGGTTGGGGTTGAGCCGGTTTATGCGCACCAGGGGAGTGCCGCCCACCAGCTCCAGGATGTTGTTCACTTTGCGCAGACTCATGCCGCATATCCTGCTTGCGAGATCAATGGGCTCAAGCATACTGAACCGTGGGGGCTTAGTAAAGTATTCAGGCCGTCGGCCCGCGCCGCGCATGGGCGTTGTCAAACGGCGCGATTTTTGTCAGCATACCCGGTAGAGCTTGCCCCCAAGACAACTCTAGTGAGAAGCGGCGGCGGTGATGAGCAAACCGATCTACAGAATCCTCGCGTTGAGCATTTTTTCGCTGGCTCTGGTTGTAGCGGTCCCGGCCCAGAGCAAGGGCATGGGCCAGGCCATGCAGCAGGTGGCTTCGGACATAAAGGCCAAACACCATGCGGCCGGGCGCAGCGTCAAGACTCCGCCCAGCAAGCCCCTGGGCTCCTCCAAGACGGTTCACTTTTCCTTGCCCATGCAGGGCGGCAAGGGCCACACCTCGGTGGGCGAGTACTGCATGGGCTACACTCTAAAGTGCGTGGCCACGGTCAAGGACCCGGACAACACCTATAGCGGCAAGGTGAGCACCAGCCAGGGCAGCCTGGTGGACTTCAAGGGCATGAAAAACGGCGCCCCCTTGGAGTTGACTTTGCAGACCTCGTTCTGGGGCGAGACCACCTTTAGCCTGTATATGTGGGCTGAGGATGATCCTTTCCCGGAGGCGGCCCAAGTGGAGATGACTTGCAGTTACTAGATGCGGCTTCGCCGCGCGGCTGCCCCAGGCGGCGCTATGCTTCGTTGCGGGCGGCGCTCGCCTCCTCGGCGTATGGGCATATACGCCTGCGGGTCTCGCTTGCCCGACGCCTTGCCTAGCACCGCCTGGCTGTGCCGCGAAGATTGCCTGCGTTTGTTTTCAGACGGGATTGTTGGGTTTCGCTTCGCTTTAGCCAGCCTACATTAAGCACTACAAATTAATACAGAAATCGCGTAAGTTGGCGTAGAGGGCGTAGCCCGGGACCCAGCAACTTCCTTGTCCGCTGCTCCTCGTCCGTGCTCTGGTGGGCCGCCTAAATCAGTCGGCATCAAAGACGAAAAATGGGCGTCCGGTTTGCTCCGGACGCCCTGGCGTTTTAGCGGAAGCTCGCGCTTATCGCGGCGTCTCGGCGTAGGCGGATTTCACACTGACCTGACCGCTCATCCATTCCCAAAACTTAATGGCCGAATGGGCGTGCTGGTGCAAGGCGCTTAGGCCCTCCACCTTGATCCATTCAACATCCCAATCGTAGTTTTTCCATGTGTCCGGCCGCTCACAGACTTGGGAGCGGAAAAACATCATTACCTCTTTAAATTGATCCCGGTGAATTTTGGTGAGATCCATTATGAGCATGGAAGGAACTCCCTCTTTTTTGTTCAGCTCCTCCAAGGGCACAAAGCTGGAAACGATGAAAGGGCCGTTGTCCACTTCCATCTCCAACTTGTTTAACCAGACCTGGACCCGGTCGTAATCGTATAGGTCGACCGCGCATTCCTCGGCGCGAGTAATCGACTCCCTTGATTGGGGGTCAACCAGTTTCAAGGACAGATAGGTGCATTTTTGCCCTTGGCCCGGAGGAGCGTTGCTGTCCTTGGTGTGAACGGCCAGGGGCCAAAAGGTGCAGTTGATGGTTTTCTTGTCAATTCCACGGGCAGCCAGGGCGGACGCCTGGCTGAAGTTGGAGCAGTAGGAGCGGTACAGGGCCTTGATTCGCTCGCGTTCCAAGTTGTCGACCGGCTTGGCCGTAAGCACCAAGTAGGAAAACAGGCCGTAGCCGTGGTCTTCCTTCTGGTCGGTCATAAGAAACTCGATCCCGGTTATATAGCGGGCCGACGCCATGGACGCCGGGTACCGGCCTGGCGGGGGCGCGTTTTGGGGCCGGGGCATGGCCGCGGTGCGGGGCGGTATGTACCTAAAGGTTCTTCTTACCGGCCTTGGCGCAGAGGCGACTTTTTCCTCTGCCTTCTTGGCGGCAGGCAGGGCCTCGGGTTTTTCAATTACCGGCTCGGGCTTGGGTGGGGGGGCCTTTTCCTCTTGTGGCGTCGGCTTGGCGGCTGGTACGCTCTGCTTCTTCACCGCAGGAGGGGGTGGGGGGGCTTTAGCCGCGGGCTTTTCCACTGTTGCGGTTTCATTGGTGGCAGGCTGATCCCCGGCCTGCTTGGTCTTGCTGCTTTGCTGTTTGGCTGGGGGGCCGGTGTTCACTCTTGAGGAGCACCCCGCAATGGTCACGGCCACTAAAATAAGTGCCGCGCCGCCCGCTAAAAAGAAGAGCATTTTTCTATTAGTCATGACGTCTTCCCCTGCGGACCAGCCATTCGATTGCAACCCATATAGCCACAAACAGCACCAGGCCGATCAATAGAGTGACCGGCAGCGGCGGGCCATGGGGCGGGTCGTAAAGTTGGAATTGAATAATCACGGTGCCTACGGCGGCTGCCGTAAGGGCTATTAGAAAACGAAAATAACGCGGCATGACACCCTCTCGCCTTCTGGGTAAGAGCGCGGACCCGCTGTCCACCAGGTGTTGTCGCCGAACGTGTTTTGGGCAAGAATTAAGTATTATTCTTTAAAAATAAAAAGCTGGGCCCATCAAGTCAAGCGGGTTTACCTTGGCCGGCCAGGCTGGCGGCGGGGTAGGCCAAGGCATCCGCTTTGATTGGGGCGCCCTCTGGATTAGGCCAAAGTCCAGGCTAATAGGCTACTTGGGCTGGGGCTCCAGGTAGATGGTGGCGTGCAGGCTGCCGTCGATGGTTTTGCTCACCACTTTCCACTTGCCGCCCGATTTCTTGTACACGCTTATCCAACCGCGATCAGATACCCAAATTTTGCCGTGGGTGCTGACGGCTTGGTTAGCCAAGGCGTCCACTAGACATAAAGTAACCTCCTTGCCGCAGGTGGCGTCAGTGCATTTGCGAGTGCTGGGTTGGACGATCCACTCGTGCATGCCCGAGATGTAGCTCTGGGCCTGCAGAGGAAGGGTGGTGTTGTTGTAGATGCAACAGGCCGGGGCCGGGGCGGCGGCGGCCAGGGAAACAAACACGGCCGCGGCCATGGCGGCTATAAACATGGGCAGGCGAGAAGACATTGGCGGACCTCCAAGTATTGCTCCGGGCAAAGCCCTGGAGCCGATGGAGGTATTATGACCTAGGAGGTAGGGTAAGGGGAAGGGGCTGGATGACGGAGCTGGGCGCAAAAAAGGCCCCGCCTTTGCAGGCGGGGCCTTGGTAGCTCAGTCGTGGGGGCGAATCCTAGACGTGGTCCTCCAGGATGGCCCGCCATTGGGGATGACGCAGGCGTTGCAGGGCCTTTTTCTCGATCTGGCGCACCCGCTCGCGGCTCAGGCCAAAGACC
>JAHLLJ010000214.1 GCA_020444205.1 Deltaproteobacteria bacterium
GCGCCGCGTCCATGGCCGCGTTGCCGCCGCCCACCACCACCACCTTGTCGGCGGGTGCGCCCTGGGTGCCCAGGGACACCCCGCGCAGGAAGGTGATGGCGTCGTGCACCTGGGGAAAGTCCTGCTCCCCCTCTATGCCCAGGGTGTAGCCCTCATGAGCCCCGATGCCCAGGAAAACCGTGTCATAGCCCTGGCCCTTGAGATCGTCCAAAGTGAAGTCGCGCCCCAGGGCCTTGCCGATCTGGATGTCCACCCCCACCTCGGCGATGGCGGCCACCTCGGCGTTTATCACCTCCCGGGGCAGGCGGTAGGCGGGGATGCCCAAATAGGTGGTGCCGCCCATAACCTCCTGGGCCTCGAACAGGGTGACCTCGTGGCCGTAGATGGCCAGGTAGTAGGCCGCGGTGAGCCCGGCGGGGCCGCCGCCGATCACCGCCGCCCGCTTGCCGGTGGGCAAGGAGATTTGGGGTTTGGGATAGCCGCCCTGCTCCAGGGCGTGGCTGGCGGCCACCGCCTTCATGGCCCTAATGGAGATGGGTTGGTCCATCTCGGCCCTGAGGCAAGAGCGCTCGCAGGGAGCCGGGCACACCAGGCCGCAGATGTAGGGCAAGGGGTTGTCCCGGCGGATCACCTCCACCGCCTCGCGGTGTTTGCCCTGGCTCACCAGGGCCATGAACGAGGGGATGTCTATGCCCGCCGGGCAGCCGGAGTGGCAAGGGGCCACCAGGGGCCTAAGACAGTCAAAGGCCACGCAGGAGTGACCCGCGGCGTGCTCGTCCCATTCGTCGTGGAAGTAGCGCAGCGAAGATACCAGGGGCCAGGCGGCCGGGGAGCCCATGCGCTCCAGTTGGGCGGCGATGCCCTCCAGCTGCTCCACCACCTCGGGGCCGCCCCGGCGCAGGGATAGCTGGATGGTCAGGCGAACCGCGTGCCAGGTGAGGCTGCGCGAGGACTCGGAGGGGTGATCGCCCAGTTGGGCCAGGCGGATCAGGGCCCGGCGGGTGAGGTCCACCAGACAGCTCTCCGGCCCCACCACGAACAGGGTGCCGAAACCAGGCCTCACCCCGGCGGTCATCATCTCCTCCGGGGCCAGGGGCAGGGAGCCGCTGGACACCGGCAAGAAACCGCCCACTCCCGAATCCAGGGCCAGGGCCTTGGGCGGCTCCTTATCGTCCAAGCCGCCGGCCCGGTCCAAAATCTGGCCCAGAGGCCGGTTCATCAGCACTTCCACCAGACCCTTGCGTTTCACCTTGCCCCCCACGGTGATCAGCCGGGTGGCGGCATGGCCGGTGTACTCCGAACCCAGTCCCGGATGCTCCAGGATGCGCCGGATCTGATACCAGGTCTCCAGGCAATGGCTCAGGCGGGCCTGCCCCCCATCCAGGGGCATTGGGGGAGGCGATCCCACCGCCACCTTGAGCTCCAGCTCCTGGCCGGCGGGGATTCCCCGGCGGGCCAACTCCTCCATGGCGTCGAGCATCACCGGACGTACGGAGGCCAGGGTGGGGTCCAACAGCAACAGAGCCTGGCGTACCCCACTGACCAGATAGGCCAGGTGCAGGGCCTCGATGAGGCCGTAGGGATCGCTGGTCAAGAGCTTGGACTCCACTTGGCTCTCGGAGTCGCGCAGACGGGCATCAGCCACCAGCTCACCCTTTTGGGGGAAGCGCGCGAACTCCCACCACTCCAAAAACACCGGCTGCCCCAACCCGTTGCGGCGGCGCAAGCCGGACTCGCGCAAACGCACCACCGCCTCCAGCAGGGTAAGGCGGTCCCGGGCAAAGCCGCCGGTTTCCAAGACATGGTCCAGCTTGGACAATTCCTTGTCCTGCAGGCGCTGTAAAAGGGGATAGGGCAAATCGGTGGAAGGGGCGCTCATGGCTCTCTCTGCCTCTTGGCGGGTATCTGACAAAAATGGCGGATTAATAGCCGCTTGGCTGAGGGGATTATATACCCCTGGGCCTTTCGGGCCAAGCCTAACACCAGGAGAACGACCCCGGCAACCGGCCCGGCTGGTGGCCGAAGGTGCGAGAGTGTTTATGGGACGTGCTTTGGTTCTGTTTGCCTGCGCTACCCTGCCCGGCCAAGCCAACCGGCACAGCCAGGTGGTGTCAGGCAAGGCGCCGGGCAAGCGAAACCCGCAGGCGCATATGCCAATACCCCAAGGACCGAGTGACGCCGACAACGCAGCATAGCGTTTTTCGACATGGACCCCCGGCACAGCCAGGTGGTGTCAGGCAAGGCGCCGGGCAAGCGAGACCCACAGGCGCATATGCCAATACCCCAAGGACCGAGTGACGCCGACAACGCAACATAGCGTTTTTCGACATGGACCCCCGGCACAGCCAGGTGGTGTCAGGCAAGGCGCCGGGCAAGCAAGACCCGCAGGCGTATATGCCAATACGCCGAGGAGGCGAGCGACGCCCGCAACGCAGCATGACGCCGCCTGGCGAAGCCGGACTCAGGCGACGCTGTAAAAAGGCTGCCCCGCCAACTCCTCAGCCCTGCGCTGACGGGCGCAGGCCGGGCAAATGCCCCGCTCCACGTGGGGTACCGCCGCCGGACCCACCCGTTTTTTCAGGTGATCCAGATAGGCGGGCGGAGCGTAGGGCTCGCCGCAAGAACCGCAGGTTAATAGCTGGTGCTCCTTGACCACCGTGCCGGTAAAGATGGTCTGGCGGCGGCCCTCGGGAGTGTCCTTGACCGAGATGGCCCCAGTGGGGCACACGCAGCCGCAGGCCCCGCAACCCACGCAGCGGGTGGAGGGCCGGGTGAACTGGTTGAAGGCCAGACGGTCGGCCTCGGTCTCCTTGAGGCGCAGGGCCTCGGCCCCGATCTCCGAGCACACCAACTGGCACAGGCCACAGCCGATGCACAAATCGCAGCGCAGGCAGCGGCTGGCGGTCTGGTGGGCCATCTCATCGGTGAGGCCCAGCTCGATCTGGTGGTAGTTGCCCTGGCGGTCGGCCACCTCGCGCATGGGCATCTCGGGCCGTCTGAGGTTGGTGCGGTCCATGGCGCTCACCTGCACGGGCTCCACCTCGGCCCGGCGGGTGGGGGCCACCACGGCAGGGTCAAAGGGCTTGCCCTTGAGATAGGCGTCGATGCTGGCCGCGGCCCGCTTGCCCGCGCCCACCGCTTCCACCACGGTGCGCGGCCCGCTGACCACGTCGCCGCCGGCGAACACGCCTTCTTCCCGGGTGGCCAGGGTGTCGGGATCGGCGCAGATTAGCCCGCGCTCAACCTCCACCTTGGACCCGGCTTCCACGCAGGCCAGGTCCGTGGCCTGGCCGATGGCCAGGATAACCTGATCCGCTTCCAGGGTCAGGGTGCGCTCGGAGTCGAAAGTGGGGCTGAAGCGGCCGCGCTCGTCGAACACCCGGGTGCAGCGCTGGAAGGTGATGGAGCCTTCCGGGTTTATGCGCATGGGCCCCCAGGAGTTGTGGATGGCCACACCCTCCTCCAGGGCCTGGGTGATCTCGTCGATATGGGCGGGCATCTCCCGGCGCTTTTCCAGGCAGACCATGTCCACCCGCTTGCCACCTTGGCGTATGGCGGTCAGGGCCACGTCGATGGACACGTTGCCGCCGCCCACCACCACCACGCGGGGCCCCACCTGGATATCCTCGCCGCCGCGCACGTCCTTGAGAAAGTCCAGGCCGCCCAGCACAAAGGGCTGGTCCACGCCTTCAATGGGGATGAGGCGGCTGACCTGGGTTCCCACGGCCAGGAAGATGGCGTCATAGCCCTGCTCGCGCAGTTGGGCGATGCTGTCGATACTCTGGCCGGTCTTTATTTTCACCCCCAGGTCGCTGATGCGCTTTACCTCGGCCTCCAGGGCCTCGTGGGGCAGGCGGTAGGCGGGGATGCCGTAGCGCAGCATGCCCCCGGCCTCCTCCTGGGCCTCCAGGATGGTCACCTGGTGACCGGCTCTGGCCAGGAAAAAGGCGGCGGTGAGCCCGCCGGGCCCGGCGCCCACAATGGCCACCCTCTTGCCGGTGGGCGGCTCGATCTCCGGGGTGGGGTAGCCGCCCTGGTCCAAGGCGTGGCGCGCGGCCACCGCTTTCATGGCCCTGATGGAGATAGGCTGGTCCACCTCGCCCCTGAGGCAGGCTCCCTCACAAGGTCCGGGGCACACCAGGCCGCAGACAAAGGGCAGGGGGTTGTCCTGGCTGATGCTGGCCACGGCGTCCAAGTAGCGGCCATGACCGTCCAAGGCCAAAAAGCTGGGAATGTCTATGCCCGCCGGGCAGGTGCGGTGGCAGGGGGCCTTGGGCCGCTGAAGACAGATGTGCTTGGGGCACTCCTTGCCGGCCACGTGGTCGGTCCACTGCTCGCGGAAGTAAGTCAGCGAGCTCACCAGGGGCCAGGCGGCGTTGATGCCCAACACCGCCATCTCCCGCCCGACCTTGATCAACTCGTCCAGGTGATGGGTGAGTCCCTTGCCCCGGGTTATCTCGGTGACCATGCGCAGGGCGCGGGTAACCAGGCCCCGCTCGGGGCTGGGCTCCTGCCCGGCCAGGACCCAGTAGCGGTAGAGCACCCGGCGGGTGAGGTCCACCAGGCACTCGCCCGAGGACAACAGCTCCAGGGTGCCCAGGCCCGGGTCCACCCCCGCGGCGGTGAGCTCTTCGGTGGCCAGGGGAATCTGGGACGCCGAAGGGGGCAGATAGCCGCCCATGCCGCCGTCAATGGCCAGGGCCAGGGGTTTGGCTCCCTTGACTCCCTCGCCCAGGGCAGTGACCACCTGCCACAGGTCGCTGCCCATGGGGGTTTCCACCAGGCCGGTGGTGTTCACCGCGCCCAAGAGGGTGACCAGGCGGGTGCCGGTGTGGCCGCCCACCCCCAGGGCCTCGTGCCAATCGGCCCCCAGGGACATGACCAGGGAGATGTGGTACCAGGTTTCCAGGTCGTGCATCAGCACCGGGACTTCGCTCTCCGGCGGGGCGGGATGGGCCATGATGGAGGGCTGGCGGTCGGTGGTCAGCTCCAACTCCAGGGAGCCGTTGCCGCTGAGGTTGCTGGCCGCCACCTGCTCGGCGGCGTTTAAGAGTCCGGCGGCGTAGCCGGCCAGCTGGGGCGGCAAAAGCACCCGGCAGCGGGAAGCCCCGGTGGCTTTGGAGGCTACATACAGGGCCTCCAGCAGGCCATAGGGGTTTTTACCCAGCAGTTCGGCCCCGGCCTGGTGGCGGGGGTCCAGCTCGCTGGCGTCCACCATCAACAGGCCCTTGTCGGCCCGCCGCAGGAAACGCTGCCAGTTCAGATACACCGGCTCGGCGTCGCCGGAGCGGTCGCGCAGACCGGCGGTCCTGAGCTCGGCGATGACCTCCACCGGGGTGATGGCCTCGGCCCGCTGCAATCCCTGGAAGCCTCCCAGGGAAACGTAACGGTCCAAGCCCCCGGCTCCCACCTGGTCGCACCAGGCCAGAAGGGTCCGGCCCAGCACAAGGGACAATCCAGTGGCGGATGCACGCATAGGCTAAACCTTGGGGTTGAAGGCGTCTCTGGCTATCTGGGCCGCGAAGCGCTCCCTGCGGTTGGTGGGCAGCTTCTCGGCTACACCGAACTCCAGGCACTGGGTCAGGCATTTGGTGACGCAGGCCGGTTTTTGCCCGGCGTCCACCCGGTCCTTGCAATAGTCGCACTTGACCGCCTTGGCCGCGCCGGGGTCCCACTGACAGGCGCCCCAGGGGCAGGCGGTGATGCAGCTCTTGCAGCCGATGCACAGGCTGGGCTCGA
>JAHLLJ010000215.1 GCA_020444205.1 Deltaproteobacteria bacterium
TTCAGCGTGTTCCCCAAGGAGGTGGAGGACTACATGTTCAGCCACCCCGACATCATGGAGGTGGCGGTCATCGGCCTGCCCCACCCCAAGGTGGGCGAGATATTAAAAGCCTTTGTGGTGCTGCAGCCGGACAAGGTGGGCCAGGTGAGCGAGGACGACATCATCGCCTGGTGCAAGGAGAACATGACCCATTACAAGGTTCCCTCCATTGTTGAGTTCCGCGAAGAGCTGCCCAAGACCATGGTGGGCAAGGTGCTCCGGCGGGTGCTCAAAGAGGAAGAAGCCGCCAAGAGTGCTTAACCCGCATATTTTATGGGAGCTGGGTGGCGGTTAACAAAAGCCCGTATTTATGAGGCCGTTTTGGAAAAGGCGTCCAATTTGCAAAGACACAGTTTGTACTCTGGCCCGGCACAGCCAGGGAGGGCCAGGCAAGGCGAGCGACAAATGAGGGCCGCAGGCGTAGCCTTAGCTACGTCGAGGCCCGAATGCAGTCGCCAACGCAGTATGGCGCTTCCTGGCGCAGCCGGACGCGCGGACCTCATGAAATATGCGGGTTAATGGTACCGGGCCTGGGGCTATACCTGCATTTGCCCTTTTGCCCGGCCCGTTGCCCTTATTGCGACTTTAACTCCAAGACCTATGACCACGGCGAGGCCCGCCGCCTTCTGGCTGGCCTCGCCGTTCATTTACAGCGAATCGCCCCCCGGGCCCAGGACCGCCGCCTGGCCACGGTGTACTTTGGCGGCGGCACCCCGGCCATGCTGCCCGCCGCGGCCCTGGCCTCGCTGCTGGAGGGCATCAAGCGCCTAGTAGGCCTGGAGCCCGTCACCGAGGTCTCCCTGGAGGCCAACCCCGGAGCCCTTTCCCCGGCCAAGCTGGCCGCCCTTAGAGACGCCGGTTTCAACCGCCTGTCCCTGGGGGCCCAGAGTTTCGACCCCGGGCTGCTGCGAACCTTGGGCCGCCGACACACTCCCGGCGACACCGCGCGGGCGGTGAAGGCGGCGCGCCAGACAGGCTTTGCCAACCTCAACTTGGACCTCATCTACGGCCTGCCCGGCCAAAGCGTGGCCATGGCCGAGGCTGACCTCAAGGCAGCCCTAAACCTTGAGCCGGATCATCTTTCCCTCTACGAGCTGACCCTGGCCCCGGGCACCCCCTTTGGCCACCGCTATCAGGCCGGTAAGCCGCCCCTGCCCAGCGACCAAGCAATCGTGGATATGGAACAGACCGCCAAGGAGCTGGTGCAGGCCGCCGGGCTGCGGCGCTACGAGGTGAGCAACTACGCCCGGCCGGGCTATGAGTGCCGCCACAACCAGGCCACCTGGCAAGGGGGCGACTACCTGTCTTTGGGGCCAGGGGCCCATGGCCACTTGGCCGGGGTGCGTTGGGCCTATGTGGCCGACCCCACCGAATACTGCCGGATGGTGCAATCCGGGGAGGAGCCCCTGGCCATGTGCGAGGAGCTCAGCCGGGAGCAGCGGGCCCTGGAGCTTATTCTTCTGGGACTGCGCACAGTGCGCGGGGTGGAGCTGGCCGCCCTGGCGGTGCTCCGGGGCGCCGATCCCCGCCGGATCTATGCCCAGCCCTTGGCCGAGCTGCGCCGCCGGGGCTGGGGCTATATTGCCAAGGGCCGCCTGATGCCCACCGAGGCTGGCCTTAACATGGCCGACGCGGCGGCCGCCCTGTTTGCTTAGGCCCTCGCGTCCCTTTAAAAGATAGGGCCCGGGCGTCGCGCGCCCAAGCCCCGATGGTTTGATTCGACTAGCGCTTGGCCTGTGCCAGATTCAGCGATTCATTTTGAAGGTGCCCATGCCCAGCGGCCCGCCGTCGTATTCGCCCTGAAAAAGGTCGCCGTTGAGCTTGCCGTGCATGCCCACGCTGTAAGAGCCGCAGGTCATGGTGCCGGCAAACTCATAGTCGCTGGCCAACACGGCTTTTTGCACCTTGCAGTTGAGGCTGCCCTTGACCGTGTCGTTCATGGTGTATTTACCGGTCACCTGGTGTTGGTCGTCTTGCTGCAGCACGGCGGACATGAAGCCGCCGGCTTTCTGGCAGGGCTGTTTGGTGCAGGTCCAGGAGCCGGACCAATAGCCGGTTATGGTGTCTTCGGCCCAGGCCGGGACGGCAGCCAGGAGCAGGGCCAAGAATAGGCCAAAAACAGACGCGCGCTTGAGCATTAAATTTTTCCTCGTTTTGCATGGGTTTACGCGGACAATAAAAAGCCGCCTCCTTCCCCGAGGCGGTGGGGATAGGGGCGGGGGCAAGGCAGAGCCAGCATAGCACATGCACCACCCATGATCCACACCGCCTGGGCCGTAGCCGTGCCCGGCCAAAAGTAGTAAATTATTTGTTTACTGTGAGCTTGAACCCAAAACCGACAGGCCCGACCAAGCCATGACCGACAGCTCCCTGCAACGCGCCGCCCTCACCCTGGCGGTTATCAGCTCCTTTGTTACTCCGGTAATGGCCTCGGCAGTAAACCTGGCCCTGCCCGACCTGGGCCTGCGTTTCGCCTTGGACGCGGTGACCCTCTCCTGGGTGCAGACCGGCTACCTTCTCTCCACCGCGGTTTGCGTGGTGCCCGCCGGGCGCCTGGGCGACATCTGGGGCCGCAAAAAGATGTTCACCTGGGGCATGGCCGGCTTTGGCCTGGCCTCGCTGCTGGCCTGTCTGGCTCCCTCCATTGTGGTGGTGCTGGTGGCCAGGGTGGCCCAGGGGGTGGGCAGCGCCATGGTCTTTGCCACGGGCATGGCCATCCTCTCCGAGGCCTACCCCCCCGGCCAGCGGGGCCGGGCCCTGGGCATCAACGTGGCCGCCATTTACATCGGCCTGTCCCTGGGCCCTCTGCTGGGCGGGGTGTTGACTCACTACCTCACCTGGCGCGGCGTGTTCGCCCTGGTGGTGCCCCCCAGCGCCTTGGCGGTGTGGGTGGCCGTGTACAAGCTGGACGCGGAGTGGGCCGAGGCCAAGGGCGAGCCCTTTGATCTGGTGGGCTCGTTTTTCTACGCCCTGGCCCTGGTGGGGCTCATCCTGGGCCTCACCCGCATGCCTACCTGGGCCGGCGGGGGGCTGGCTCTCGTCGGCCTGGCCTTTTTGTGGCTCTTCGGCTGGTGGGAAGGCAAAACCCAATCCCCGGTGTTTCCGGTGCACCTTATCAGGACCAACCGGCCCTTTGCTTTTTCCAGCCTGGCCGCCTTGATCAACTATGCGGCCATCTTTGCGGTGACCTTTTTGCTCAGTCTGTATTTGCAAAGGGTAAAAGGTTTCGACGCCTCCATGGCCGGGCTTATCCTGGTGGCCCAGCCGGTGATGCAGGCAATGCTTTCGCCCTTGGCCGGGCGGGTGTCGGACCGGGTGCAGCCGCGTTTGGTGGCCTCGCTGGGCATGGGGCTCACCGCCCTGGGCCTGGCCGGGCTGGCCCTTCTGGACGCCCAAAGCTCGACCATATATATCGTGGCTTGCCTCATGCTCAACGGCATAGGCTTCGGGGTGTTCTCCTCGCCCAACATGAACGCCATCATGTCCTCGGTGGCCCCGCGCTACTACGGCATCGCCTCGGGCACCGTGGCCGCCATGCGCATGATGGGCCAGATGGTCTCCATGGGCATCGCCGCCTCCATGCTGGCCATCTTCGTGGGCCAGGTGCAGATAACTCCGGCCTCCTACCCGGCCCTGCTCAGCAGCCTGCAAGCCACCTTCATCATCTGCTGCCTGCTGTGCGTGGCGGGGATATTCGCTTCGCTTAGCAGAGGTGAGCTTCCCAAAGGCTAGGGTTTGTCTAGGGCGGCTGCGCCAGACGACGGGGGGCTGCGTTGCCGGCTACGATCTGGCCTCGACGTAGCTTAGGCTACGACTGCGGCCATCTCGAAGCCGGACGCCTTGCCCGCCGCCGCCTGGCTGTGCCGGAGGTAGGGCGAAAGGCCAGCCTCCGACAGAAGGTTTCACACAAGCCCCTTGCTTTAAACAAACCGCAATAGATGCTCGGATAAGATGGCGTAGACAGATTCACAACTCCGGCGGCTCGCCGTGGCGGCCTTGCATTTTCTTGCGGCGCCTGGCCACCCAGTCGTCGAAGTCCACCACCTTCATGCGGCGCTGACAGCCGGTGAACACCTGCTCCACCAGGGCCAGGGCCCCTTGCAAAGACTCCAAGCTCCCCAGGATGGTCTGCCCCGCTCCAGCCCGCCGGGCCCGCAGCAGCCGCCACCAGCGCAGGCCCAGGGCCAGGACCAGGCCCAGGGCCACTCCCCCGGTCAGGCCCCACAGCCACCCTGGATCGCCTTGGGAAGGAAGGCAGGGGTCGCTGGCCAGAAAGGGCCCCCGGCCCGGCGGCCGGGTGACCGCCTTGCCCAGGCAGCCCGCCGTAAGCTCCAGGCCCAACAACCATAAAACCATCACCGCTGCTCGACGCACAGATGTCCCCCCTGCCTCCGGCGTGGACAGGGGAAGTACGTGCAAGATCACCGCCGAATGGTGCTGATTTACAAAAGCTATTCAATTCAGAGGCTTGATCCCCCGGACAAAAAATGCTCTAGGGAAAAGATACCGAAAGGCTGGGGCAAGTTACCGTAGCGTAAAAAAAGAGGCCGCCCGGCATGAATGCCAGGCGGCCTCCAGAAAAATTTAGAATAAATTGTTATTTGGCCAGGCGCGAAGCCACCAGCTCGGTGATGTCCATGACCTTGAGCTTGCCCAACTTTTCCTTGCGGGCCCGGGCCGCGGCCTGGTTCAGGGAGTTCTTGCAGGAGGGGCAGGCGCTGACCACGGTGTCCGCCCCCTGGGCGATGGCCGCCTTGATGCGCTCAAAGGCGATGTCTCCGCCCAACTCGTTGGCAAAGGCCTTTACTCCGCCGCCGCCGCCACAGCACTTGGCCAGAGTGCGGTTCTGGGGGAACTCCAAAAGCTCCACCCCGGGCAGGGCGCTGATCACCTCGCGGGGCGGCTCGTACACCCCCAGGTGACGGCCCAGGTCGCAGGGGTCGTGGTAGATGGCCTTCAGGGGCTTGGCGTCGTCCTTAAAGTTCAGCTTGCCCTCGTTGATCAGCCGCTCCAACAGGAACACCACGTGCTCGGGCTTGTAACCGTCGCCGTGGCCCTGGTGAGGGTACACGTCCTCAAAGGTCTTGTAGCAGCCGGCGCAGGTGGTGAGCAGGTTGTTCACGCCCTGCTCCTTGAAGATCTTGTCATTGGCCTCGGCCACGCGGTGGAAGGTGTCCATGTCCCCCACCAGGTAGGCCAGGTAGCCGCAGCAGTTCTCTTGCTTGCCCAGGGTGGTGAACTCGATGCCCGCCGCGTCCAGAATCTTCATCACCGCGGGGATGATCTTCACGTCCTGGTAAGAGGCCACGCAGCCCAGGTGCAGCATGGTGTCCGCGCCGGGCTTGGGCTCATAGTCCACGGGGTAGGAGTCGGTGCGGGTTTCCCGGGGCATGCTGAAGGGGTTGCCCGCCTCGACCATGTCGCTCATGAGCTTTTTGAAGATATCGGGCAGATAGCCCTTTTCCACCAGGCGGTGCCGGGCGGCCTGCACCACCGAGGCCACGTTGATCTGGGCCGGGCAGGTGTACTTGCAGTTTAGGCAGAGCATGCATTTGTACAGGCGCTCGGCCATGTCCGCCGAAGGCTCCATGTGCCCGGCCAACAGGCTGAAGGCCAAGGTGATGCGGCCCTTGGCGTTCATGGACTCCAG
>JAHLLJ010000216.1 GCA_020444205.1 Deltaproteobacteria bacterium
ACCTTGCTGGCCCCCGAGTAGATCAGGCTGACCGTCCACAGACCTTGCAGGCTGAGCACCACCGCCGGGCTCCACAGGGTGTCCAGGCCCAGGCCCAGGGAGGGAGTGGCCAAGCCACTGCCCACCGGGAAGATGAGGCTCATGAGAATGCCGTAGACAATGCCCGCCAAAGCCATGATCTGGTAGGCACTCAGGCTGCCCCCGCCCCGGTAATCAGCTCTCAGGGTTTCCGATACCGCCCGCCACAGGCCGCTGACCATCAGGCACAGCCACAGGGCGGCGGTGAAGGCCCCATTAAGAAACATGTACAAAGACACCAGGCCCACCGCCCCGTTGACGATCATGGTGAGCATCTGCACCGGCACCACGGCCAGGCCGTTGAGGCCGCTCTCGTAAGAAATCTTCTTGGTCTCTCCGCTGAACACCAGGTGCCAGTGCTTGAACATCGTCTGCACCCATTCAGGGCAAGCCACCAGGGCCCGGCCATAGCAGCAGCCAAAGCTCAGGCAGGCCAGGCGGCCCAGGCCCTCGCCCAGGGTGTAGCAGATCACCAGGGCGGCCAGCACCGGGGTGACCTGCAGGGCCTCGCCCGCCTCGCGGTCCAGGCAGGCCCGGGCCAAAAGGGTGAGCCAGGGAGCCAGCACCAGGGCCGCGAAACCGGCTCCGGCCACGGTTAGGGTGGCGGGCTTGTGCTCCACCCAGCGGGCCACCAAACGGGCCGCCGGGGCGCTGAGGGATATCAGGGGCAGCATCACCACCATGACCTGAAAGGGGCTGATCCCCAGCGAGCCCAGCATGATGAGCATGAGTGCCGCGGCCAAGAGCACCGCGTTGGCGGTGAACATGCCGTAGAAGGTTATGTTGAGGCCGCGCCAGCGGCCGCCTGGGGCCTTGCCCACCGGGATGGCCGCGGCAATCTGCCAGCGCTCGCCGGGCAGGCGGCGGCTCCACCAAAGCAGCACCGCGAACAGGGCTCCCAGCCCGGCAACAAATATGAATTTGTCCATTTCTATCTCCCGCCTGCTCAGCTACGGGCCGCGGCCCGGCCGATCTGTTCGCGCACCCTGACTTCGGTTTCCACCAGAGGCTGGCCAAAGCCGCAGGAAAAGCGGCTGACCGCGTTTGGCGAGGTTTGATTGTCAATAAGGTCCTGGTCAAAGGCCAGACGGCCCGGCTGGAACAGGAGCACCACCGTGGAAGAGCCGGGTTTGAAAAGGCTCTTGGGTTGACCTTTTCTTAGCATCAGGCCGGGTTCCAAGGGCTGGGGATCGTCGTAATAGCGTTTACTGTAGCGCTGGCTGATCTCGCCCACCATCAGGGCCACCACCTCCACCAGAGCCACCAGCCCCACCTGGGAGCCGCCTTCCACGTCGGTGTCGATGATGGTGACCATGCGCATGTTCTTGGAATAAGGGTCCACCAGGCTCACCACCGCGCCGGGATTGCAGGAGTGGTAGTGACCGGCAATGGGATAAAAGTCCACCACCCGGCCGCTCACCGGGGTATGCACGTAGTGGTACTTGTCCGGGGTCAGGCGGCATAGGGCGTAATCGCCGTCCTTGAAGGCCTCCAACCAGCGGGTCTTGAGATCGCCCAAAAGCTCATGAAAGGCGAAGAATTTTTCCTTGATGAACAGCATGGAGTGGGGGCCGAAGGAGCCCAAAAGCACCCTTGAGTCGGCCGGGGCCACCACCGCCGTGGGCTCCGGGTTCATGGGACGGGTCTCCCAGTAGCGGATTCTGCGGGTGAACAGCTTGCCTGGGGTGTCCAGGGTGGCCGGGTCGTCCAGGCACTCGCTCAGGTCCACCCCCCAGGAGCGCACCGCCTCGGCGGTGGCCTTGAGGCGCACCCCCAGCATGGCCTCGAAGTTTAAGAGCCCCAGCAGGCTGGAGCCCCGGGCGCTGGTGATGGCCTTGAACACGGTGGGCGTTTTCTCGCGCACCTCGGAATAGAGGAAATTCACCAGGCGATCGGCAAAGAGCCGTTCGGTTCGCACCTGGCCGCTATGCCTGTCTATGTACTGATGGGTGGTCAAACTCATGACTCAACTCCATGGGCGGGCCGCCGGCCCGAGAGGCTTGGTCCGGCCGCGCCTGAAAATCGATAACCGTTAACAGCAAGTTTATGAGCAGGGACACCTCCTGTGCCCCGGCCCGCCCGTCCAGCACCGGCTCCTTGAGCTCGGCCAACAGAGCCTGAGGCTCCCGGCCGGCCAAGACCCTTCCCAAGGCCCGGCGGGCCGTGGGGTGGTTTTCCAGGGCTTTTAGCCCCGCGCCGGTGAAGTCGTTGCTGAGCACCTGCCAGGCCTCGCCCAGATGGCGGCGCCTAAGGCTGGTGCGGTAATAGTCTTCCGCCGCCTGGTTGAACTGGCGGGCATCGGCCCTAAGAGGGTCGCTGGCCCCCAGCTCGCTCAGGATGCCGTGGGTGAGCCGACCCAGGGCAGAGCGCCGCCCGGGTTGGGCCAGGCGCTCCTTCAGGTCGGCCAGGGTTTCGCCCAGGCCCAGGCAATCGATGATCTCGATCCCTTCCTGCTCCAGCAGGCTCAGGCAAGCCAGGAAGTATTGCCGCAGCTTGACCCGGAGGTAGCCGGGATAGCGGCGGCTGGGCCGGGTTTCGGCGGTACGCTCCAGGATGCCCTTGAGCAGCAGGTTGGGGGTGTTTTGGCGCACGAAAAAGGTGGGCAAGCCAATGGCCGCGGCAAAGAAAACCTGACGCCTCTCGCTCTCCACCACGGGGTCATCCGGAATGTGGGAGTGACTCAGGCGGCCCTTGGCGATAAGGGCGAAGGCCAGCACGGTAAGCAGGCGCTGCATATCCACCGCCCCGGCCAGGTCGCGGCGCAGGCTGTAGAAAAGGCTGTAGTGGCGGCCTTCGAAACCGGCAAAGCCGTGGGTGGCCACCTCCCGCTGGCGGTGCAGCATGTACAAGGGCATGCAGGGATCGAACACCCCCAGGGCGGCCAAGTCCTGCTTTAGGCGCTCGTGGTTGCCCAGGCGGCCGTCCAGGGCCGGGCTCTGGCCGGTGCTCATCAGGCAGACCAAATAGTCCATGAGCCTGAAGTCGGGCAGGCAATCGCCCCGGAGGCCGAAGACCTTGGCCAAGGGCTCGTCCAGCCAGGGAGGGCCAAAGGGGGTGAGCCTGAGCCCCAGGGGCCGCACCTTGAGCTTGGCTTTTTTGCGCCAACGCCGCCAGATCATGCGCAGATGGGTGTAGTCCAGCTCAAAGGGCAAAAAGCTCAGCACCTTCTCCGGGTGAAAGTCCCCAAAGGCCAGGCGATAAGGCGCGGCGCTGTAAGTGCCCACGAATAGGGGCAGAAAATGCTCCACGAACTTGGTGACCAAGTCGCCGAGGTATTTTTCGTGGGCCGGGTTAATACTGCCCTGGCTCACCGCTTGGCTCAGCTTGCGGCTGCCCAAGCTCACATGGGTGCCGTTATTGGCCAGGCTGATGTTGGAAGCGCTGGGCAGGGTCACCAGGTTGTTGAGGATTATGCCCGCCTCCTTGAGGCGGAACAGGCCGTTGAACTGGGCCCGGGAGAGCACCTGGTGGCACAGGTGCATGTACTGGTGCTTGGCCTCGCCCTGGTCCCAGCCTGACAGGCAGGGGTTCATGAATAGCTCACGGTAAAAGGAGTCGGAGATGCACTCGCTGAGCTGCTTCTGGCGCACCGGGGGATGAGGTGAAAAGTACACCGCCACCTTTTGGCCGCTCTGGGCCAGGCCCAGGCGGGTCTCCGCGTGCAGGGCCAAAAGGTGGGTGAGCAAATAGCGGCGGCAGGTCTCATCCGCCGCCTGGCGGCCCGCGCCGATCTCCCCGGGGCGGCTCAGGTGAAAGGAGTAGGTCTCGGGTGAGGTGTTGTCCGAGAGGTAATGCTCAGCCAGGGCCCGGCCCCGCGCCCGCAGCTCCGGGGGCAGGGGGGAGCGGCGGCCCAGGGCGTCCAGCAGGGAGAGCTTGAGCAGATAGCTCACCGGCAGGCGCAAGCGGCCGCCGGGGCAGCAGAAGCGCCCCGCGTCGGCCCGGCGAGGCCCTTGGGGCTGATTCTTGTCGGCCAAAAGGTCGCACTCCCAGGCCTGGCGGGCCAGGGGGGAGAGCAAGGACGGGTCCAGGCGCACCCAGGAGTTTTCCCATAGACCCCTGGAGTTGCTTTGGAGCCATTGCTCCAGGTCGTTGATAACCCGCCGGGGCATCTCCCCGGAGCGCTCGCGCTTGGCTATGTTGCGGTAATAATTGGACTCAATTATGGAACTAGGCAGGTCTACCGCCTCGGCGGAGCCCTGCACCGTGGCTTGCAGCTCGTTTTCGCAGCCGCAGGTCGCGTCATTCAGGGAAAAGGGCAGGCTGGCGGCCAGAGAACAAGGGGTGGAGCCATCCACTCCGACCCGGCGCAGAAGCTCGCGGGGGCTCTGGGTGCCGGGGTAGGGCCAGCCGTGAAGAGGAATAGGATTCACTGAGTCTCGTCTCCTTGGCCCGGTCTTGCCTCCCGGTGCACCCTTGCGCCGGGTCTGGCCGGACCTGTGCCTTATTAGACGATTTATTTACCTTAGTTAGCCCATGTCTGAGTTACAGGCCTGTGAACAAAGAGAGGAGATGTGATGGCAAAAAAAGGCGGCGCCTGATGGCGCCGCCCCGTTGCTTGTGCTCTTGTCGGCCTAGCTTTGCAGCTCTTCCAGGTCCGCGTAAAGGTCCAGGGCCTCGGGGTTGGCCAGGGCGTCCTTGTTCTTGACCGCCCGGCCGTGCACTACGTTTCTGACCGCCAGTTCCACCTTCTTGCCGCTGATGGTATAGGGGATATCGGCCACGGCGATGATCTTGGCCGGCACGTGGCGCGGAGTGCAGGAGGTGCGGATCAAGGTCTTGATCTTCTTGGCCAAATCGTCGTCTAGCTCAAAGCCGGGGTTGAGCTTGACGAACAGGATCACCCGCACGTCGTTGTCCCAGTCCTGACCCACCACCAGGCTGTCGGCGATCTCGGCCATGTTCTCCACCTGACGGTAGATCTCCGCGGTGCCGATACGCACCCCGCCGGGGTTCAAGGTGGCGTCCGAGCGGCCGTACATGATCACCCCGCCCTCGGGGGTCACCTCGCAGAAGTCGCCGTGGAACCAGATGTTGGGGTACACGTCGAAATAGGCGGCGTGATACTTGGTTCCCTCCGGGTCGTTCCAAAAGCCGATGGGCATGGAGGGCCAGGGCTTGGTGCACACCAGCTCGGCCTTTTCGCCCACCACCGGCTTGCCCGCGTCGTCCCAGGCCTCCACGGCCATGCCCAGGCCCCGCGCCTGCAACTGCCCGGCATACACCGGGCCGATGGGGTTGCCCAGGGCGAAGCAGCCCACCAGGTCGCTGCCCCCGGAGATGGAGCTCAGGCACAGATCCTCTTTGATGTCGCGGTACACGTAGCGGAAGCTCTCGATGCTCAGGGGAGAGCCGGTGCTCAGGATCGCCTTGAGGGCTGAAAGATCGTATTTTTCCTTGGGCTTGAGGCCCTCGTTCTCGATGGCCGCCAGGTAGCGGGCGCTGGTGCCGAAGATGGTCATGCCCTCGTCGGCCGCGTACTTCCACAGCACCTCGGGGCCGGGGTAGAAGGGCGAGCCGTCGAACAAGAGCAGGGTGGCCCCCAGGGCCAGGGAGCTGACCAGCCAGTTCCACATCATCCAGC
>JAHLLJ010000217.1 GCA_020444205.1 Deltaproteobacteria bacterium
GCTAGACCCGTCGGACGATTATTTGCCAAGCCTGGGAGGCAAGGTAAGCGGACTTTACGAGGAATACCCCCGGCACTTAGTTACGCTCAGTGAGCCGTTCTTTATTCAGACAACAGAGGTAACCAAAGGGCAATGGCTCGAAGTAATGGGGGAGAACTTTGACTACGATATGAGCCAGCGGGACCATCCCATGGTAGTTAATTCTGTTAAGGAGGTTCGGGCCTTTTTGGAGAAATTAAACCAACGAGAAAATGGAAAAATTCATTACCAGTTGCCCAGCGAAGCCCAGTGGGAATATGCCGCCAGAGCCGGCACCACCAGCCCCTTTTTCACCGGAGAAAACGTTGGACCTAATCAGGCTAACTTTAATGGAGAGTGGCCTTACAACAACGTTATTAACGGCGTTTTTAGAAAGGTTTACACCAAGGTCAAAAATTTCCCTCCTAACCCATGGGGTTTATTTGACACCATCGGCAACGCATATGAGATTTGCGCCGATGGTTACGATTATTTCTTTTACCCCCGCTCTCCCATAGTTGATCCCCTGCGAGGTGAAATGGAACACAAAATGCTCGTCGGTAGAGGAGGATGCTACCATCGCGGGCTCGAACTCTGTACTGCCGCGAGTCGTATTATGATCGAAACGGTGGGGCTTAGTGCAAATTCCCAGAGGGTTGGTCTTCGTTTGGTGGCAGTAAATATATTTAGCGAAAGATAGAATGTTTACGCAAAGTATTTGTGGAATCTCTCCCATCTGTAAACACGCTGTCTAGAATCTGGTGATTCATCTAATTCGTCGATCTTATCGGCAATCTGTAGGGCGTTGTTGATCACGTTTTTATTTTTACTTATATGGTAAAATATTATAAAATTTTTAATCGTTTCCGGGGGAGTATCTTTAATTACGATTGCTTTTATGGCGGTCTTATACTCTTCGAACTTTTCAGGGTGTCTTTGCGCTGCTTCAGCCAATCTCTTAAAGTCAAAAGTTGTTTGTATGTCAACAAAATCATCTCGAGTTTTTATGACGGCTAAATGGCATTCTCTAAGCAGATATGAGACTAGCTTGTACGATTCTCGCGTGATAGATTCGGTAAGCAATTGTATGTCCTGTTTGGGAACGATAGCCCAGGCCATTTCTGCATATAATAATCCCCGGGCAATGGAGGGATTTATCTGGCTGGCAAGATTTCTTGCCTGACTCAGCAGCTCCCCAATTACTTCATGACCTTCACGAATTACTTTCCCTGCACCCCGCCACAGCCATTCCCCAAAATCATTGTAATTGTTTTTTATGTCAAAAGTTGTATCAAATTCCAGTAAATCTGCCAAAGCCCCTCCAAGGGCAAATGGAGTTATGCTTAAAGCTTTGGCTGCTTGTTGGATTTCACTTTTCATCTGCAGCAGTTGCCTTTTGGTTGCTGCCTGATATGGGTGGCAGAATCTAGCGTCGCGAATTGCCTCTATTATAACCGGTGCCATAGCCTTTGCTGCTATTGATAATTGTTGCTGCGAGAAAATATCATTTTCACCGTAACGCTCATAAATTTTGACGGATAGCTGATCGACCATTGTATCGAATCGGCACTCACCGCCCTGAAAAATGATATCTAGTGCTACTGAATTATGTCCTAAGGTACTTTCAACGACGACCCTTTTCCCTTCCTTAGATTTATATGTGAAGTAATTAAAAATATTGGCATCTTCTCTGATATCATCAATCAGCCACTTAGCTGCCAACCGGGTCCAACCCATTATCATATTCTTTTGTGTCCAACCGGTGAATCGGATTAGAGCAACATGTCGCTTAGTACGTAAGTACTCACATAGTATATCGGCCAATTGAACGGTAATTTCCTCCAGATCGTAAAGCGTGTTTTCGACGAATAAACCTTTATCTCCTGGGGAGGGCCCTCGTATACGAGTTGATCAAATTGTATATGCATGCGCACGGTTATTTTGCCGCTACCGCGCAACCAAGATATTCCATCCGTCACTAGTTCAAATTTTACAGCCTGTAGAAAGCGTTTGGCTTCTTGGGATAGTTTCCGGTCCACCCATAGTAGACTGTTGTGCCAAACATTCCTGAGTTGTCTGTCCGTTAAAATATTGGAAATTGCCGAGGCCCCTACACTGCTCATATGATCACCTCCGCAAACACCCCACGGTAAGCTTCCTCGAGATCGGCTACCAAGGCCTCGCAATCCAACTCGCCATTGGCGTCCAACCTGGGCACCAGGTCCAGCTTGTAGCCGCTTCCCAGCATGCGCAGGGGTAGGTGAAGCAGACCCTCGGCGTCCCAATACGGCTCCCCGTCGTCCTCGAAATCTTCCAGCACGTCCGAAAGCGTGTGGACACCTTGGGCAATCACAATTTGGGCGAGCTGCATCTTAAGATCATCGCGGCCCTCCTGGCTGATGGCCTGGAGCTTGCCCATCTTTTCTTCAATGCCGGCCAACAACTGGCCCAGTAAATCCTCGAAGTCCAGCACTCCGTCCGCGTTGTAGCGCAGAGTAAATTGGACCTCGAACGGCTCCTTGGGCAGCAGGCGCAGGGCGTCTGGCTGGAAATCATATTTAATGCTGATAGGGCTGTTTTGAGACATGGCGGTTCCTTTGGGTGAGAACAATCATGGAACCGATGATAGAAGCCCTTGGGTTTGCGTACAAAAGAGGCGCTTCACTGATTTGTTTCCGCAAAGGGGTGGGAGCGTTCCCGGCCAATGGGAAGTCGCGACCATGGCCGGAACGGCCAATGAACGGCGGGGCGCGGCTAAGTTAGACGCGGGTTACGGGAAACGGTCGGCGGGCGACAAACCTCAGGACGCCGCGCGGCGCCCTGAGGTGGTGTGGTTTTATGAGGCGGGTCTGCTCTACTTGGCGGCCGAGGCCAGCATTATCATGGACCAGCCGCCGAAGATCAGGTCGATGCCCAGCAAGAGGCCCATGATGGCCAGGGAGTCGCCCGGCCAGCCCGCGAAGATGATCAGCCCCAGCACCAGGCCCATGATGCCCGAGAACAGGATCCAGCCCCAGCGGGGGGCGGGCTTGACCTTCATGGCCAGGCCCAGCTTGACCACCCCTTCCACTATAAAGAAAACGGCCAACAGCAGGGTGAGGGTGACTGCCCCCAGCAGGGGCTTGGCCAGGATGAGCCCGCCGGCGATGATGTAGACCACTGCCCACAACAGGTTCCAGGCAAAGGCGCTCCACTGGGCGGCCTTGAAGCAGTGGATCAGCTGGATGACGCCCTGAATCAGGATGACCGCGCCGATGATCCACACCACGGCCACGGTGGCGGCCAGGGGCGCGATGATGGCCAAGCTGCCCAGGATCAGGGAAATTATCCCCGCAACCAATAAGCTGCCGCGGTGTTGCTTTACTTCGGCCAGACCTTGGCTCAGCAGCCCCCCGCCCGTCTGAGAAAATTGCGCGCTCATGAATAGCTCCTTAGTACTGGCCGGCAAATCCCGGCATTGTATTTCGGATTACATCATGAGTAGTTGGGCGCGGCTCTGTCAAGGGCGGCTTTGGCCCCGGCGGTCATTGACAACCCCCTGGTTTCCGGTTATACCCTGAGACTCGTATACGGTATGCAAGGCTCCGGGTTTCAAGGCTTTCCGGAGACAACGAGGGTGTGGCGGTGGGCTTCGGCGACCAGTTAGCACAGTACGTGGTCAGCGGGCTGACCACTGGGGCGGTTTACGCCTTGGTGGCCCTGGGCTATTGCCTGATCTACAACGCCACCCGGGTAGTCAACTTCGCCCAGGGCGACTTCCTTTCCCTGGGCGGGCTCATGGCCTACAGCTTCTTCGTGGGGGCGGGCCTGCCCATGGCCCTGGCCTTTCCCCTGGCCGTGGTTGCCGTGGCCTTGGTGGGGGCCCTGTTGGAGCGCCTGGCCATCCGTCCGGCCCGCAGCCGCCAGGTGTTGGTGCTCATCTTCATCACCATCGCGGCCTCCATCCTCATGCGAGGCATTTTCAAGCACTTGTGGGGCAAACAAGCCCTGGCCCTGCCGCCTCTCAGCGCCGAGGTGCCCTTGCACCTGCTGGGGGCCACCTTTACCCCGCAAAACCTGTGGGTGCTGGCCATCACCCTGGTGGCCATCGTGGCCCTGGTGTGGTTCTTTGGCCGCACCCTGACCGGCAAGGCCATGCGGGCCACGGCCATCAACCCGGCGGCCGCCGCCCTTATGGGCATCGACGCCCACCGCATGACCATGTACTCCTTTGCCTTTGCCGGAGCCCTGGGCGCCCTGGGAGGGGTGCTCATCACCCCCATCACCAGCCTGTCCTACAACGTGGGGGTTATCATCGGGCTCAAGGGCTTTGCCGCCGCGGTCTTGGGCGGCTATGGCAGCTTCCTGGGCGCGGTGGTGGGCGGCCTGGTCCTGGGGCTTATTGAAAGCCTCACCGCCGGGCTCATCTCCAGCGTGTACAAGGACGCGGTGGCCTTTGTGGTGCTGCTGCTGGTGCTGTTCCTGCGCCCCGGCGGCCTGCTGGGCATCAAAGGCAGGCACCGAGTATGAGCACCCAGGGCAAGAACTTTTTCCTGTTCCTGGCCGGCCTGGCCGCGGTCCTGGCCGCGCTGCCCTTTTTGGTGACCAACCCCTATTACTTAAACGTGCTCAACGTGGTGGCGCTCAATGTGTTGGTGGTCACCGGGCTCAACCTGCTCATAGGCTACGCCGGGCAGATCAGCCTGGGGCATGCCGCCTTCTTCGGCCTGGGGGCCTACATCTCGGGCATCCTCTCCGGCTCCTACGGCTGGGAGCCCTGGAGCGCCCTGGTGACCGCGGCGGTGGTGGTGGCAATAGTGGCCCTGATCATCGGCATCCCCACCCTTCGCCTTGAAGGCAACTATTTGGTGATGGCCACTCTGGGCTTCAACCTTATAGTCACCGTGTTCATGCTCCAGCTCGACGACCTCACCGGCGGCCCCTCGGGATACACCGGCATCCCCTCGCTGAGCTTTTTCGGGGCGCCCATAGTCACCGACATATCCTTCTACTGGCTGGCCTGGGGCGCGGTGATCATTGGGCTGATTTTGGCCCGCAACCTGGTGCATTCCCGGGTGGGCCGGGGGCTCAAGGCCCTGCACGAGGCCCCTCTGGCCGCCGCCGCCTCGGGCGTGCCCATCGAGGCCTACAAGGTCAAGGTGTTTGTGATCAGCGCGGTGTACGCCTCGGTGGCGGGCAGCCTCTATGCCCACTACTATGGCATCATCACCCCGGCCACCTTTGATATCTTCAAGTCCGTGGAGTTGGTGACCATGTGCATCGTGGGCGGCATGGGTTCGTTGTGGGGCGGCCTGTTCGGCGCGGCCCTGCTCACCCCGCTGCCCCAACTCCTGGCCGTGGTGGAGGAGTACAAGGACATATTCTTTGGCGGCATCCTGCTGGTGCTCTTGATCTTCCTGCCCCAGGGCCTGGTGGGCTGGCTGGAGGGCAAGCGGGTGCGTCCCGGCGGGAGGGCCTTCTGATGCCCGCTCTACTATCCATAAAGGGCTTGTCGGTGCGTTTCGGTGGGGTGCAGGCCCTTAGCGCAGTGGACCTGGAGGCCCCGGCGGGAGCCATCACCGCGCTCATCGGCCCCAACGGGGCGGGCAAGACCACGGCCATCAACTGCG
>JAHLLJ010000218.1 GCA_020444205.1 Deltaproteobacteria bacterium
CATCCGGACTGTCACCGTCGGCTCTGGCCTCTCACCAGATCTGCTGACCTCCTTCGCATTGGAAGGAGCGCTCGCGGGCTCCCCAGGCTAGGCTGGGATACCGCCGGTGGGGAATTGCACCCCGCCCCGAGAATAAGCTTCTATTTGTGTAGACCCGCTGGGACCGCCTGTCAAGCTCGAAGGGGCCAATTGGATTTCGCCCCAGGCGCGGGACGTATTGTTGGGTTTGGGCGAACCGCCTATTTTACGGTTAAGGTCACTTCGCCCAGGCCATGGGAGAACACCGCCCGGTAAAAGCCGGGCTCTCCGGGGTACATCGGGCCAAGGGAGCCGGTGATGATTACCGAACCCTCGCCCAAGGGGCCGTACAGGGCCAGGGCCTGATTCACGGTCCAGGCCAGGGCTTCCCATTGATCGCCCATGGCCGCCCTGCCGCCCACCGCCGGTCCCAGGGCCTTGCCGTCTTTCCACAGTTGGCCTTTCACCTGGTTGGGGTGAGCGTCCCTCAGCGGTATGGCCTGGCCCAGGACAAATCCCCGGCAGGTTACATTGGCCGCCACGATGTCCGGCAGAGTTATGGCCTTGAGGTCGGCAAAGGCAAGGTCCGGCATCTCCACCGCCGGAGCCACTCCCAGCACATACTGGCGCACCGTGCGGTGGGTCACCGGCTTGCTGATAGGCTTGCCCAGAATATAGCCGATCTCCACCTCCAGCATGAGCTTGAAATAGGACTTGCGATGAACCGTCCCATAGCGGCGCATGGAGGCCATGAGCACCCCGAAAGCCGGGCCCTTGGCCCCGAAGCGGCGCTGTATTTCCTTGCTGGTGAGACCGGCCTTGAAGCCGGCCACTTGGTCTTGGTTGGAGCGGAAAACGGCCATAAGAGCGGCCTGCACCCCATAGGCCTGGGCCAAGGTAAGGCCGGGTATCATCTTGGATGCCAGGGGCAGGGCCTTGCCCACCTCAAAATTGTTGTAAATGGCCCTGGCTGCGGCGCGCTCGCCGTCTGCCAGGGACGGGCAGGCCCAGGCCAGCAACACCAACACCGCGACTATCCCCATCAACGCCTTTTTCATAACTTTCCCTCCCGGGCCCAGCTTAGTAAGGCCCCATGAACCTTATATAATATCCTGACACAGGCCACGGGAGTGGACAAGCCGTCCCCTGGCCGCTTCTTGCCACGCCCAGCACTTTGTGGAATATTGATTCCTGCTCAACCCGCTGCCCGGTAAGGAAAGCACATGTCCTCTTTTATCCCGCCCCGGCAATTAGCCCCCAACCTTTGGCTCTTGGGCGAGCATCATCTGTGCCTGTATCTGGTGCGGGACCAGGGGCAAACCGCCCTCTTCGAGGTGGGCATGAGCTGCACCACCCCTCTGGTGCTGGCCCAGCTGGCCCACCTGGGCCTGGCCCCCGAAGAGGTGGACCGGGTGATCCTCTCCCACGCCCACAGCGACCACAGCGCCGGGGCCAGGGGCCTGCTGGAGGCCCTGCCCCGGGCACGGTTGGTGCTTAGCGCCAAGTCCCGTGAATTGCTCAGCCGGGCCAGCACCCTGGGCCGCTTCAGCGCGGACGACGACTTCAGCAGCGCCGAGGTGATACAGCGTTCGGGACTGAAAAGTCCCAGCGCTTGGCCCTCCCTGGAGCCGCTGCCGGATAACCGACTGGAATTGATGGAGCCGGGAGATTCCCTCATGATAGGCAGCCTGCGCATGGAGTTTCTGCCGGGCAAGGGGCATGCGCCAGGCGGGCTGCTGGCCTGGCTGCCGGATATGGGGGCCTTTTTCGCCTCGGACTCGGCCGGCTTCCGCCACCCGGACCGGCCGGGCTTTCCCCTGTACTTTGTCTCCTACCCTGATTACCTGGAGGTCATGGAGGACATCGCCGCCCGCCAGCCCACGGTGCTGGGCCTGGGGCACCAGGAGGAAGTGTCCGGTAGCCAAGCCGCCCAGTACCTGCGCGACACCATGGAGCACCTGAGCGCCTGGCACCAAAAAATCGCTCAGCGTTTCAAGCGCCTTGGTGACCAAAAACAGGTGAGCGCCTGGCTGTTCGAAGCCTTTTACCACGACGAATTGACCATCTACAGCCCGGCCAACATAGGCTATTGCTGCAATCTGCTGGTTATGCGCTCTTTACAGGCAGAAGGTTTAATCGCAGGGGGGAACTGATCGGCCGGGGTCGTTGACCAGCCGCCACAAGCCGGCCACCCCGCCGTCGGGCATGGGGAACTCTTTCACCAGGCGGGCCTTGGGCAGCAGCGCTTTTTGGGCCACGTTATGGACCCGCAGATAGTCCGGGTCCAATCCCAGATCCCCGGTCTTGGTCACCAGATAGTCCATACCCGACAGATCGCGCTGCATGTCCCGCTCCACCCTGCCGGGCCGCCAATGGGTGGGCTCCACCACGGAAACCACGCACACCCTGTCTCCATGGGCCGCGGCCCAGGACTCCAGGGCCTTCTTGTTGAAATAGGTCAACGATGCCACCACCCCCAGGCGAGGCGGGCGCTGTTTGCGTAGCCAGTCAGCCCGCGCGGCGCGTAGTATGGCGTTCAGTTGCCAATCATGGGAGCTGGGGTGCCTGGCATACACCGTTTTGGGGCCGCTGATCCTGAGCGGCTTGCCGCCCACCCACCACACCCGCTCCTTGGCCAGGGGACCCCAGGCATAGCTCACCGCCCCAAAGTGCAGGGCAGCCAAAGCCAGCACCGCGGCCAAAAGCAAAAGCCTCAGCCAACGGCGGGACAGCGTCTCGGCCCAACCCACCGCGAACAAGCAGGCCGGGGCCAACAGGGGGTAGAGGTAGCGGGAGTCCTTGTTCCTGAGCAGGGTGATCAAAACCAACCCGCTCAAGAACCACACCATCGGCAGAGCGCTGCGCTCCCGCCGCCACACCAGCCCGGCCGCCAGGCCGACCACCACCAGGATGGCCAGGGGTAGGAACATCTGGTGGTTGACCAAGGACAGGGGGTAGTAGAGCAGGCCGTCCCAGGAAAACACCGCTGGGTCGCCTTCCTTGAGAGCCACCTGCCCCGCGTTGAGCATCATGTTTTTTATAAGAGTGGCCGGAGAATGCAGATACCAGGGCAGGCACACTGCCGCGCCGATTACCAGTCCCCAGGCCACTCCCCGCCAATCCACGGCCAGGCCCTGGCGGTGGCCCGTGTAAAGGCACCAGGCTAGAGGCCCCAGCAGATACATGGCAAAGGTCCACTTGGCCAGCATGCCCAGCCCGGCCAGAGCTCCCAGCACCAACAGCCATTTGCGGCGGGACAGCCCCTGGCTTTGGCCCAGGGCCCACACCGCCCAGGCCACCATGGCCGCCAGGCACACCTCCATGAGCACCTCGCGGGCCAGACCGGCGGAGGCGGGGATCAGGGCCAAAAGCAGCGCACCGGCCAACCCGGCGGCCCGGCCAAAGGCCTCCCGGCCCAAGAGCCAGGTGGGCAGCATGAGCATCAGCAGCCAGAAGCTGTTGATCAGCGGGGCGTATTGCAGGCTCACCCCTCCGATGAGCATCATGGCGGCCAGAGAGGTGTGGAACAAGGGGGGATAGTAGATGGCATAGGAGCACAGGCCCGGCCAACGAAGAGGATCGGCCAGGATATCCCGGTATCCCAAGGACAGTAGAAAGTGGTGGGACTGGTCAAATGACAGGGGGGCATGGTTTTGCCCCAGCCAATGCACGGTGATCGCGGTGATCCCCGCCCAGGCTGCCAGCAAGGCTATGACTTCCAGCCAAGGAATTGGCGCACTTACGCGCGAAGGCGGCTGACTGATGTCCGCCATAGGCCCATACCTCTCACCCGGCAGAGGCCCTCGAGAACCCACCGGGGCAAAGGTGTTCTCTTCTGCTCCCTCCTGCGAAAACCACTAACCGGAGGCCTGATCATCTTGGCAAACTGGCCGCCCGGCAAGCAACTAGATTTATGGAAGCTTTGGGGCCTAAGCCGGAGTGGTTTGGCCGTGGCGGCAGGGTTTTGATACACTGCCAACCATGGGAACCCCGCAAACCATAGAGGCCCCGGACCAGGGGGCCACACCCCCGCCCGAGCCGCCCCCGCGCCCCTCGCGCCTTAGCCCCTTGGGACGGGCGCTGCTGAACCTGGCCCTGATGCTGGCGGGCAGCCTATGCACCGCCGTGGCGGTCAACGGCATCCTGGTGCCCCAGGGCCTGTTGTCCGGCGGCTTCACCGGTATGTCCATCCTGCTCTACTACCTGCCCCCCCATATACCGGTGGGCCTGTGGTACCTGATACTCAACGTGCCCATCTTCATCCTGGGCTGGCGCATGGTGGGGCGGCGCTTTTTCTGGTGGAGCCTGGTGGGCATGGGCTTGCTCACCATCACCCTGGAGGTGGTAAAGGTCCCAACCCTTTTGGATGACCCGGTGGCCGGGGTGCTCTTGGCGGGAATTCTATTTGGGGCGGGAACCGGCATGACCCTCAAGAGTCAGGGCTCGGCCGGCGGCCTGGACATCCTTTCGGTGATCCTGATCCAGCGCTTCAGCGTGCGCCTGGGCACCACCATGCTGGGGGCCAACGTGGTGGTGCTGGGGCTGGGCGCCCTGCTTTTCCCTCTGGACAAGATCATCTACACCATGGCCATGCTTTTCGTGGCCGCCAAGGTGACCAACTTGGTGTTCAGCGGTCTCAGCCAGCGTAAGGCGGTTACCATAATAAGCCACCGCTGGGAAGACATCGCCAAGGCCATCATCTGCGACCACCGCTCCGGAGCCACCCTGATCCCGGCCAAGGGGGCCTTCAGCGGGCTGCAGGAACCCATGGTTTACACCGTGGTCAACTTCAGGGAGCTGGGGCGGCTCAAGGCCCTGGTCAACTCCCTGGACCCGGACGCCTTCATGGTGGTCAGCGACACCCTGGAGGTGAGCGGCCATCGTATCGGCCGGGCCACCCCCTGGTAGGCCCGCCCACAAGCCTATTCACCTAAAAAGGCCGGCCCCCGTGTGGGAGCCGGCCTTGCTGTTTGTGGTCGCTTGTCTGGTGTTGTTGCTTGGTGTCTAGTGCCTGGTGCTTAGCGCTTGATGTTTAAATCCGCTGTGTACTTCTAGATGCTTACTGCTCGGTGAACTCCGCGTCCACAACATCGTCGTCCTTGGGTTTCTGCTCGCCGCCGGGCTGCCCGCCGGGCTGCCCACCGGGCTGGCCTTGGCCGCCCGCCTGTTGCTGGCTCTGGTACAGGGTTTGGGCCATGGCGTGGGAAGCGTTTTGCAGGTTCTCGAAGGCCGTCTCCATCTGGGCCCGGTCCTCGCTCTCCAAGGCCTTCTTGGCCTCGGCGATGGCACCGTCCATGGAGCTTTTGGTGCCCTCGTCCAGCTTGCCCTCATTTTCCTTGACCAGCTTTTCGGTCTGGTAAATCAGGCTGTCCAGCTTGTTCTTGGCCTCCACTGCCTGGCGGCGCTCCTTATCCTCGTTGCTGAAGCGCTTGGCGTCGGTGACCATCTTGTCGATCTCATCGTCGTCGAGGCCCGAGGAAGCCTTGATCTCGATGGACTGCTCCTTGCCGGTGGCCAGGTCCTTGGCGCTCACGT
>JAHLLJ010000219.1 GCA_020444205.1 Deltaproteobacteria bacterium
CCTCATGGCGGCGGTTACGGTGGGCATGCTTATCTATTTCTGGCGCAAGCGCTGGTTGAGATCAGGCGATTAACTAGCCGGGGGCGAGCATGAAAAAGGGGTAGGGTAGCAGCGCTGTTCGAAAATATTTATTTGGTTTTTTCGGCGTGTTTTAAAAATTCATTATAATAAAATTCTGACTCTTTCTCAGATCCTAGCGCTATGTCCAAAAGTAGGCGCATGGTCATTATTTTACCTGGCACAATTTTTTCGTAGTCTATTTCCTGGTCAAATAAATCAGGGTCAGTGGGAATTTCAACCTCTCTAATCCACCACCCTTCAATTTTGTCAATTAATTCAATAAGGTTTGTGAATAATGATATTGGATTTGTCGTAGTTCCTTTGAATATAATTTCCGGCATTTCATGGGCAATTTCGTTTCTCAGCGATTTGATTTTTGTGAATATAGAAATGTCGTTTTCGTTAATTGCCCCCATTTCTTTTAGCCATTCTAACGAAGCGTAGATTGGACTTTTGTTTAAGGACAAGACAACTTGATTATATTTGGGGTCCGTGCTGTCACCATTTTCATCAAATCCGTTTGTGAAAAGGTCTCTAGGACGGCTAATGATGGTTTCCTTAAGGATTTCGTATGAAGTAATGAACAGAGAAGATACAATTAGGCTGGCTCTTAACTTGGCAGGATCGAGAAAATTCTCCCATGCTTGTTTTACTTTTTCTTCCATACTTTTATTGGCCCCCCAGGCTTTGGTGGTAGTCACAAAAATTTAGCAACTATAATTTACTATAGAAATAATCTATATATTTTTAAATCGAAAACTGTCGAATATAAAAAGGGCGAGGTCGTCAACCCCGCCCCTTCTTAATGCAAACGCTTTAACTTAGATGATCTCGCAGGCCCCGCCTCCGCAGGCGATGGTCTCCTCCACCTTGGTGTTGTCGCACTCCTCGATAAGCTCGGTGTAGTCCACGTTCACATACTCCCGCTGCAAATCTTCCCAGTGCTTGCAGTTGTGCACCCGCTTGAGGCAGCGGGTCATGCGCAGCACGTCGCCGTCAAAGTAGTTGCGCGCGAACTTGTTGGCCCGGCGCACCCAGTCCTTGCGCATGAAGATGACGTGCTCGATGGCCTCCATGGCCCGCCGGGGCAGATCCGGCTTGAGCAGCGAGTCCAGGTCGTGACCCCGGCCCAGGGCAGCGTCGCAAGCCTCCCACAGGTTGTCGTCAAAGGCGTGCAGCCCGTCCACGATAAGCCCGGAAGACATGATGGCCCCCACCCCATAGTGGGCTACCACCTCCTCGGCGGTGTAGACCTCGCAGAAGGGGGCCTGGGGGTAGTCCAGGTCTCCTCCGTGAGGCAGCAGGGATACGCCCGAGAAGTAGTGGCGGTTTTGGTAAATGAAATCCGCAACTTCTTCCCACTGGCCCTCGGGCACGGTGATGGTGTTGGATACGTTGTGGCTCAAAAAGGGCTGGATGCAGCGCTCGGGACGGCGGCCCGCGTCAATCCAGTTGGCCTTGGTGAGCTTCACGTACTCCAACAGCTCCACCGGGCTCAGCTCCTTGCGGATCTTGGCGTGTCCGTTGGCCTCGATACAAAAAGTGATGACCACGCTGTTGCCGTTGGGGTCCCACACGCTCTCTTCCACGGCCAGGGGGTTTTTCTGGCTGAAGAAATCCACGATGGCCTCGCCGTGGTTGGCCTGGGCCCGGCGGAAGTAGCGCCTGGCGTGGTGGGGGTGGATGCCCGAGCTGGTGCCCAGGATGCAGCTGGTGCTGCCCGCGGGCTTGATGCACGTGGCCCTGGCCGCCGGGGCCAGGCCGATGCGTTCGGCCACCTGCTCGTTGACCTCCATGATCAGCCGGGCCATGCGTTGCTGGATGCCCGGATCAAAGGCAATCTCCGGGTTTTCCATCATGCCGGTCATGGACACGCCCAGCAGGGCCTCGCGCCGGGCGATCTTTTCACTCACCTCGCCCAGGTAGCTGAAATCAGTGTAGTCGGCCTGTAGGGTGCCCAAAATGGCCGCGGCCCGGGCCGCCTCGGCGAACTTCTCTTCGCTGTCCACCCGGCCCATGTTTATCTCGCACAGGTTGCAAAAGGCCCAGCCGGAGATGCCGTCAAGCTGGGGGAACAGGCCGATCTCCACGCAGGGGTTGTAGGTGATGTCGCGGTGGTCGGCCCACACAAAGCCCGGCTCGCCAAACTCCTGCACCGCGTGCATCAGCTCCATGAACTGCTCCCGGCCGGTTTCCTCGCGCAAGAGCAGGGCCGAGTTGTTGGAGCGGGCCCGCTGGGGATTTTCCACAAACCAGTTGCCGGTCTTGGCGGTGGCCATCTCCTGGTCGTCGGGCGAGAACAGGCAGATGGTGGCGCTGCGCCGCACCCCGCCGGAGAGCACCGCGTCCGAGGCGTGCATGAGAAGGTCGTAGGCGTGGATGGGCCGCAGGCGGCGGTGCCCCTGGGCCAGGATGCGGTCCAGCAACTGCCGGATAAGCTCCAAGCTGCGCTTCAACGGCTCGGGACCGGGCGCCTTGCCCGCCCCGCCGGTGATGGAAGCGCCCTTGGGGCGTATCTGGGAGTAGTCGAACTCAACCACGGTTCCCTGGTACTCGGGGTAGGGCTGCTCGCTGGTGAAGTAGGAAGAGAGCAGGGCGCCCAGGGCATCGGCCCAGCCCTCGATAGTGTCGGGGATGAGGTAGCTCACCGTTTCGCCGCTGGGAGGGACTATCTCCGGCAGCTTGGCGATGTGGTGCCACTGTACTGAAAAGCCCACCCCGCAGCCGCAAAGCAGCAGCCACAAGGCCTCTTGGAAAAAGCGGGGCCGGTCGCAATAGGAAGTGGTGCAGTTATACATGCGGGCGTTTTTGTTAATGATCGGATCGCCGCCGAACTGCAGGGCCCGCTGGCTGCCCAGGACCAGGCGCTTGCCCATGGCCTGGCCCACCTCGCGCAAAAGGTCTTCTATAACCAAGCCCTTGCGACCGAAATTGCGCCGGTGCATGTCCAACACCCGTTCCACGGCCTCGTCAAAGGTTTCGCGGCGTTTTAGGGTTGGGTTGTAACGGCTGTACTTACTGGCGAAGACGTACTCTTGCAGATTCCAAATACTCATTCAGGCCTCTCATCAGATCAACATGTAGGTGTATGTTGATACGTTGATACAACATATGGTGTGAAGAAGGCAACTAAAAAGTGAATAAATATTATTCTCAAGTAAAAGAGTGGTAGTGCCTCCCCTTACCCGCAAGAGGCCGGGAGGCAAAAAGGCAGAGACGGCCATCCGTTGTTCTTTTGTAGCTTTATTGTCAGCTAGCCCGGGTGTTTCGTGAGTTTGGGCGGCAATACACAACGAATTTTAATCGCAGCATCATTTTTTAGAAAAGATTACTACTGTAAAACACGGTTCGCACCCGGAACCGGCACAGCCAGCTACAGGCAGACAAGGCGACCGGCAAGCGAGAGCCGCAGGCGTAGCCGTAGCTCTACGTCGAGGCTCGAGCGAAGCTGGCAACGCAGTATGCCGGTGGCTGGCGCAGCCGGACGCTCAACCTCCACGAAATATTCGGGCTATCGTAGGAAGTCGTTTTCCTCACGTTCTTCTTTTACCGTGCTCTTGGGGGCCATGCCGTAGTGGTGGCCGGGCCACACAATGGTGTCGTCGGGCAGGGTGAGGATGCGGCTCTTGATGGAGTCGAGCATCTTGGGCCAGGAACCGCCGGGCAGGTCGGTGCGGCCCACCCCGCCCACGAACAGGGTGTCGCCGGTGAATACGTGGCCGGGGGTGTACAGGCTGATGCAGCCCGCGCTGTGGCCGGGGGTGGAGAGGACCTTTAGCTTTACCTCCTCGCCCACGGTGATCTCGTCACCGTCTTTGACCGTCTGGTCCGCCGGAGGCAGCTCGTTGCAGCCCAGCATGCGGGCGAAGTCCAGGGAATGGGGGCTGGTCATGGCCGCCTCGTCGTCCTCGTGGATGATGATGGGCGCACCGGTGAGCTTCTTAAGCTTGGCGTTGCCGCAGGTGTGGTCCGGGTGGGCGTGGGTGTTGACGATCTTGACGATCTTCAGGCCGTTTTCCTGGGCCTTGGCCACGATGGCCTCCTCGTTGCCCGCCGGGTCTATGACCACCGCTTCCCCGGTCTTTTCGCAGCCCACCAGATAAGCGAACACCTGCATCTGGCCCACCAGCATTTGAATAACCTTCATGCTATCTCCCCAAGTCCCAACGCGAAAATTCAGATGATTCCCCAGAAGCTAGCAGCTTCACCTCGACCTGTCCAGCCAGTTTGATTTGTACAGTGGGGGCGGCAAAGTACCACATCGCACAATTCGCGCGACGGGTTTTAAATGGTTTCAGCTCGGTTTTAGCTTCCCCCGGCCACCACCCGGCATAGCCAGCCGCCGGTAGACAAGGCGACCGGCGAGCGAGGGCCGCAGGCGTAGCTTGAGCTACGCCGAGGTCAGAGCGAGTCCGGCAACGCCGTATACCGGTGGCTGGCGAAGCCGGCTACTTACCAGTGGCGTAGGAATGCAGCCCTGAGAGCAACAAGTTCACCCCAAAGTAGGTGAACAGCACGCAGGCAAAGCCCACCAGGGAAAACACGGCCATGCGCTTGCCCTGCCAGCCCCGCATGAAGCGGCTGTGCAGCAGCGAGGCGTAGACCAGCCAGGTGATCAGCGACCAAGTCTCCTTGGGGTCCCAGGACCAATAGGTGCCCCAGGCGCTGTTGGCCCAGATGCTGCCGGTCACGATGCCCGCGGTCAAAAGGATGAAGCCAACCACCACGGTCTGATAGATGAGATTGTCCAAGACCAGGGCCCGGGGCGAGGCCGGGTCCTTGGCCTGGCCGGTGGCCAAATACATGGCCCCCAGGGCGGCTGAGACCGCGAAGCCCGCATAGCCCAAAAAGCAGGTGATGACGTGGGCGATGAGCCAGTTGCTCTTGAGCGCCGGTAGCAGGGGCTTGATGCTGGGGTCTTGGGTCAGGGCGTAGAGCATGGCGAAAAAGGCCAAGGGGACGGCAAAGGAGCCTATGGTGCGCATCCAGGTGAAAAGCTCGATAATCAGGTATATCGCCGCGATGGTCCAGGCAAAGAACACCAAAGATTCGAACAGGTTGGAAAAGGGCGCATGGCCTATGCCCATCTGGTGGCTGGCCACCCAGCGCAGGATGATGGCCAGGGTCAAGACGGCCAAGGCGGCCCAGGTTACCCCGCTGGCCGCCCAGCCGAATACTTTGGACTTGAAGGCCCAGTGGCACAGGTACAACACCGAGGCGGTCAAAAAGGTGAAAGTGACCGCTACCAGGATTTGATTACTCAAGGCTTCCATGGATCACTCCGCCTCTTTGGGTCCGCCGCCCAGTTCATGGCTCAGACGGCTTACCAGCCTGGCCAGGCCCTGTCGGTTCTTGTTGGTGCTTGCGGCTATCTCCAGTTTGGTGCGTCCCTGGCCGGTGGGGCTCAGGCGCAGCCACACCTTGCGGTGGCTGAAGTAGAAG
>JAHLLJ010000220.1 GCA_020444205.1 Deltaproteobacteria bacterium
CGCCGCACCCCAGATGCCCGCCATGGACGGCATACTCGACCAGATACTTCGCTAGATAAGCGCCCGCCAGCGGGCCAGATCCGTGGGGCGCACTCGGCGGCGGTTGCTGAGGTTTTGCCAGGCCCGGGCCTCCCACTCGTTGCACAGGGTGTGCAGGGGCTGGCCCTGCTCCAGGGGCGGCTCCGGCCCCAGGCGCTGGGCCAGGGCCTGGGCCTCGCTTGCCAGGCGGGCGGCCAGATCAGCCCCGGCCAGGGCCGCCGCGCCCCAGGCCTCCAGCCGCCGGGCCAAGAGCCAGCCCCAGGCGGGCGGCGTCTGGTGCAGCCAATCCCAGGCGGCCAGATCCTCCCGCCTGCCCAGGCCCATCTCCGCCGCCACGGCGGCCACCTCCGGGCCAAAGGCCAAAAGACGCATCACCGGGTTCAGGCGCGGGCTGCCGAAGCTCAGGCTGTCCATGCCCTGGCACAGGTCCATGAGGGCGTCGCGCTCCCCCTCGCTCAAGGCGGCAAAGGCCCGGGCCGGGGGGCAGCTTTCCCGGGCGCATTTTTCCTGAAAACCAGTGGGCCCGCGCAGGTCGCGGCCCTGGTTTTGGGCTGGGTGCAGCAGGCACCCCGCTTGGCGGCCTTGTTTGTCCAGAAAGCCCAGGCCGGGGCACCAGTACCCGGTGATGGGCTTGGTGGGTGGTCCTTGCTCGCGCAGGGCTCGGGTGTTCTCGGCCAGCAGGCGGCGCAGGCTGCCTAGGTGGTCGGCATGGTCGTAGCCCGCCGGGCGGATGGGCGGGCAGCAGGCCACACAGCTAAGCCCCCGCCCCGGCGAGCAAAGCAGCAGGCCGCTGTGCTTCACAAATCATCCTCCGCCAGGCGCACCCGCTCCGGGGCCAGCCCTTGAATGGCCAGCCATCGGCGCACCGCCTCCAGGTAGCGGCGCAAAAACTCCTCGCTGCCGCCCAGGGCGTGCCGCCCAAAGAAAAAGTTGATCTCCAAAAGCAACGGCTCGCCTTCGGGGGTAAGCATCACGTCCACCCCGGCCAGGTCCAGCCCAGCCGCCTTTTGCAGCCGCCGGGCCAGGGCCAGGGCAACCTCGCGCTCCTGGGCCGGGCCTTGGGTGCTAAAGCTGCCGCCCTGGGCCAGGTTGGCCCGAAACTCCCGCTGGGCCGCCTTGCGCCAATACACCTGGGCCGTGTCGTGCATCAGCACCACTCGCATGTCCGTGGCGCCGGGTAAAAAGCGCTGCAACACCATTCCCGAAGGCCCCCGGTGGCAATAGGTCTCCAGCCTCCCGGCCAGGCCCCGCAGCTCGGCGGGATTGCTTACCAAAAACACGTTCTCGCCCATGCCGCCGCCCGCGCCCTTGGCCACCACCGGCGCGCCCAGGGCGGCCACTTCCTCGCGGCCCTGCTCCCAGGCCTGGGCGGCAGCGGTCAAATCAGGGAACTCCACGGTGGCCGGATGGGGTAGGCCCAGCTCGGAGAACAGCCGAAAGTTACCCACCTTGCCGTCGTGGCTTAGATGCGTTGCCGGGTTGGGAAAAAAGGGCGCCCCGCTGGCCTGGGCCAGGTCAAAGAGGTCGGCCCGGCACACCTGGGGCAAGAGGATGGCCGCGGCCCGCCCCGCCACCTCACGGTCATGCTGGTCCAAGGGCCGCTGGGAAACCAGCACCAGGTTGATATCGGCTTCCAGGCCAGGGTGATAGCTGACAATGGGCCGGGACATGGCTTCCTCCCGGCTGGGATTCTAGCGCCCCTGGAACAGCCGGTCCACCCCGGACTCCAGGCCCGCCTCGCGTAGCAGCCGGGCCTCGGTGTCCAGGTCCCACTCCAGGCGCACGATCTCGGCCCTGGGTTCGGAGCTGAGCTCGATGAGCGCGTAAGAGGCCCGGGGGTCGCCGTCCTTGGCCTTGCCCACGCTGCCGGGATTCACCACCATGCCGCCGCTCACCCGGCGCACGAATGGTATGTGGGTGTGGCCCATGCACAGGATCACCGCCCCTGCCTCTCGCAGCCAGGCGGCCAGCTCCTGTTCAGGGTGGTCCGCGTATACATACTGGCGCACCGCGGCCGGGCTGCCGTGCACCGCCAAAAGGCGGCCCGCCGGGGTGTGCATCTCTATCTTGCGGGGAAGCTTGCTCAAAAAATCGCGGGTGCCGGAATGCACCCGCTGCTCGGTCCAAGAAAAAACCGCCCTGGGACCCGGCCCTATGCCCTGGCGCAGAAAGTTGTCCACTCCCTCATCGCCGCCGGCCAGCACCGCCAGGTCATAGTTGCCCGCCAGGCACGGCCACCGTGCCTCGGCCACTGCCCGGGCCACCTGATTGGGCCGGGCCAGATATCCCACCACGTCGCCCAGGACTAGAACCTGGTCTACTTTTCGCCGCGCCAAGTCGGCTTGCACCGCCTCCAGTGCGCTAAGGTTGGCGTGCAGGTCGCTAAGGACCGCCAGAAGGCCCACGGGGCCTAGAAGTAGCCGGGCCGGAACACCTTGCCCCCCGGCTGTTGGCCGTCGGAGCTTCCTCCGGAACCCTTATCCTCGTATTTTGCCTGCACTTTCGCCTTGAGCACCCTGGAGGGACGGAAGGTCACCACCTTGCGGGGAGGCAAAAGCAGCGGCTCCCCGGTCTGGGGATTGCGTCCACGCCTTTCGGCCTTTTCGCGCACCGACCATTTGCCGAAGCCGCTCACCAGCACCTCGTCGCCGGTGGCCAGGGCCTGTTTGATCAATTCGAGGCCGCGCTCTACCGCGTCGGCGGCCTCGGCCTTGGTCAACTGCCCTTGTGCATAGACTTGGGCTACAATGTCCGCTTTGGTCAAGGTCATTGCCTGCCGCTCCTGCTAAGTTACTCAGAGTTTAATAAGTTTAGGACGTTATGACATATAAAGTCAAGAGGGGTGCCTGCGTGGCCATATCTCCGCGCTTCAAACAAACTCCCAGCATTCCAAGCTTGTTCTTGACTGAGCCGCCCCCTAAGTGTAGATAATGCCCTCACCGCCGACGGCTTGGTGGCCCCGGCGGAGACAAACTGAGGTCCGAACTCCGACAACCAAGGAGGTCCCCATGGGGCGGCCTCGCTGCTCCGGTGATGGTCTTCACAGACCGGCGCCGGCTAGGGCGGGGTTGGTTTACGTTTAATATCCTGCTGCTGGACTACCGGCAGGCTCTCCGCACCGGCTCGACAACCGGGGCGGCGGTCGTGGCCTTGTTTGCCGCGAACCGGGAGGGAGGCGATCATGAAAGCCCTCGGAAGCCACCTTATCCTAGAACTGTACTCCTGCCCGGCCGCCTTGTTGGACGATCCGCAGCACGTCGCCTCGGTGATGACCTCTGCGGTGGAAGCGTCCGGCGCCACCCTAATCAAACCGTTTTTCCATCAGTTCGCGCCCCAAGGGGTCAGCGGCGTCATCATCATCAGCGAATCGCATTTCACCATTCATACCTGGCCGGAGTTCGGCTACGCCGCGGTGGACGTTTTTACCTGCGGCGACGTCATCGATATGGATGTGGCCGCCGAGACCCTGCGCAAAGGCCTGCAGGCCCAGTCCATGCAGAAAATGATGCTAAGCCGGGGCATGCTGGATCTGCCGCCGGAGATGATAAAACACAAGCCCGACGCCCAGTCCCTGCCGGTGGAAAACTAGCCTTATTGTAATAGGGTCCGGGCAGGGGCGAACCTGCCCGGATTTTCTATTTGCCGCGGGGGAGAAGCCATGCCCGAATACAGCCAACCCCAAGACAATGCCGTGTACCTGGAGCCCGCCGACCTGGAGGGCTCCCTGGGCTTGGCCCTGAAAGTGGACCGGGTGCTGCACCATGAACGCACCAAATACCAGGACCTGCACGTCATGGAGTGCGGCCCCTTGGGGCGGGTGCTTTTACTTGACGGCATTATCCAGACCACCGAGATGGACGAGCCGGGCTATCACGAGATGCTGGTGCACGTGCCGCTGCTCACTCACCCCGCGCCCAGCCGGGTGCTGATTATCGGCGGAGGCGACGGCGGCACCCTGCGCGAGGTGCTAAAGCACCCCACGGTGCGCCAGGTGGACATGTGCGAGATAGACGGCGGGGTGGTGGAGGCGTCTAAGCGTTTTTTTCCCGGCCTGGCCTCGGGCTTCAGCGACCCGCGCCTGAACCTGACCATCGGCGACGGGGTGGCTTTTGTGCGGGAGGCCACCGAGCCCTACGACGCCATCCTCATCGACAGCTCCGACCCCGACGGCCCGGCCGAGGGCCTGTTCGGCAAGGCGTTTTACCAGAGCGTTGACAACGCCCTGGCCCCCGGCGGAGTGGCCGCCGCCCTGGCCGAGTCCTACTATCTTTACCAAAACCTGATCCGCGACACCTTCGCGGTGCTGGAAGGCATCTTCCCCCATGCCTGCTACTACACCGCCCAGGTGCCCACCTACAACAGCGGGCTCATCGGCTTCGCCCTGATGACCACCACCGCCTATCCCCTAAGCCCGCCCGACCCCATGCGGGTGGGTGAGCTGATGCCGCTGCGCTACTACACCGAAGCGACTCACCGGGCGGCATTCGCCCTGCCCCGACCGGCCCTGGACCTGCTGCCCCCGCGCATCGCCGAGCTGCAGGAAAACATCTTCGCCTCGGGCCGCGGCGGCCTGGCCGGCCTAGCCGACCTATAGCCCCCCTCGTCGGAATAACAAAGGCCGTGGGCGCATCACCCACGGCCTTTTCAATTCCTCCTTGCCGTCGCGAGAAGCGAAGCGACGAAGCGATCTCTGCCTGAAGAAGACCCTTCGCGCACGCCCCACAACGGGGCACCCCCTTCCCGGCCCTATCTATTTCCAACCAATAGCTTTAATTGCGAGGAACCAATGTAGTTGGTGAAAGGGAAAGAAGGGGCAAGCCATACAGCATTGGTGTAGGTCGGCGTAGAGGGCACAGCCCAAAACCCAACAAATACCCTTGTCGTCGCGAGGAGCGCAGCGACGAAGCGATCTCTGTTCGCAGCAGGCCGCACACATATGCAACAACGCCCAAACAGGACCCACCCGCCGCTTCTTCTACCTCCAGCCAATAGCCGTCATGGCGAGGCGGGGCAGCGGCCGGCGCATGCCGGAACATGGCCGCCTGGTCTGCCCGGCCGTGGCCATCTTCGATTTCCCTCGTCATGCCTGCGCTTACCAAACACGGCCCAACCGTCCACCACCCTCCGAGCCCTCTCCGCTCGGGGTAAATCGAAGATCGCCACCTCGCATCTCCCCGGAGATGCTCCTCGCGATGACCACTTTTACTAAATTATCCTCAGATGACGCCTGACAGGCTTCCCCCCGGCACAGCCAGGCACCGCAGGGCAAGGCGGCAGGCGAACGAGGGACGCAGGCGTAGT
>JAHLLJ010000007.1 GCA_020444205.1 Deltaproteobacteria bacterium
TCATGGGCTGCTACGGCATCGGGGTCACCCGCATCGTGGCCGCGGCCATCGAACAGGGCCACGACAAATGGGGCATAATCTTCCCCCTGGCCATTGCCCCTTACTCAGTGGCCATTTTGCCCATGGCCGGAGACGGCGAGGTGATGGAAACGGCGGACAAGCTCTACGGCGAGCTCACAGCCGCGGGCATCGACGTGCTCATGGACGACCGCGACCTTCGGCCTGGGGTCAAATTCAAGGACGCCGACTTAATCGGCATCCCGCTCAGAGTCGTGGTGGGGGCCAAAGGGCTCAAAGAAGGGGCCGTGGAGCTCAAGCACCGCCAGAGCGGCGACGTGGACATGATCCCCGTGGATGAGGCGGCGGGCCGCCTCATTGAAATGGTGCGCCAGGGCGGGGGCCGGCCTCTGTAAAGCACCGGTTGTGCAAGAGATGCTTGACCACGGCGCCCGCACGCGCAACAGTTGAATAAGCGGCAGTTAACCACAACCTAAATTAGAGGCCTGGCGCTTGGCCCTGCAACGCATCAACGAAATCATAGACGCGGTCCGGGGATACCACCCCGGGGCCGACGTGGGCGCCATTCAAAAGGCCTATGTTTTCTCCGCCAAGGTACACAAGGGACAGGTGCGCCGCTCGGGTGAGCCCTACCTCAGCCATCCCCTGGCCGTGGCCGCCCTTTTGGCTGAGATGCACACCGACGTGGCCAGCATCTGCGCTGCCCTGTTGCACGATGCGGTGGAGGACACCAACACCACCGTGGATGACGTGGCCAACCTTTTGGGCCGGGAGGTGGCTTTGCTGGTCGACGGCGTGACCAAGATCACCCAGATCAGCGCCACCACCAAAACCGCCCAGCAAGCCGAGAACATGCGCAAGATGATCTTGGCCATGGCTAACGACATCCGCGTGTTACTCATCAAACTGGCCGACCGCTTGCACAACATGCGCACCCTGGGCTACATGCCCCCGGCCAAGCAACGTTCCATTGCCCAAGAAACCCGCGATATCTACGCCCCCATGGCCCACCGCCTGGGTATCCGCCGCTGGCAGGCCGAGCTTGAGGATTGGACCCTCTACTTCCTGGAGCCCAACATCTACCAGCGCATCAAGGACGGGGTGGCCACCCGCAAGAGCGAGCGGGAGCGCTTTATCGATGAAGTAAAGCAGGTGCTCCAGGAGCAGATGGCCGAACAGGGCATTACCTGCAAGGTGGACGGACGGCCCAAGCACTTCTACAGCATCTACCGCAAAATGCAGCGCCGGGGCGTGGACATCGACCAGCTCTACGACCTCATCGCCTTTCGGGTGGTGGTGGATAAACTCCGGGACTGTTATGAGGCTCTGGGGGTGGTGCATAACGTGTGGAAGCCCATTCCCGGGCGCTTCCGCGACTACATCGGCATGCCCAAGCCCAACATGTATCAGTCTTTGCACACCTCGGTGGTGGGGCCCATGGGCCAGCGCATGGAGATACAGATCCGCACCGATGAGATGCACCGGGTGGCGGAGGAAGGCATCGCCGCCCATTGGCGCTACAAGGAACAGGGCGCGGGCGACGAGGCCGAGGAAGGGCGTTTCGCCTGGCTGCGCAAACTCATGGAGTGGCAACGGGACCTGGAAGACCCCACCGAGTTCATGCAGTCGCTGAAAATGAACCTCTACCCGGGCGAGATATTCGTGTTCACCCCGGGCGGCGAGGTAAAGGCTCTGCCCCGTGGCTCCACCCCGGTGGACTTTGCCTACTCCATTCACACCGAGGTGGGCCACCAATGCGTGGGAGCCAGGGTAAACGGCCGCATGGTGCCGCTAAAGAGCCAGCTCAGTACCGGCGACCAGGTGGAGATCATCACCCAGAATAACCACAAGCCCAGCAAGGACTGGCTGAACTTCGTGGCCAGCGGAAGGGCCCGCTCCAAAATACGCGCCTACATACGCGAGTCGGAGCGCTCCCGCTCGGTGAGCCTGGGCAGCGAGATTTTGGACAAGGAACTGCGCAAGCACAAGCTTACCCTGGCCTCGGTGCTTAAAGAAGGCAAGCTGGCCCCGGTGATGAGCGAGCTATCCTTCCAAGACAACGACCACCTGTTGGCCGCCGTGGCCTATGGCAAGGTGTCGCCTCGCCATATCGTAAATAAAATTCTCCCCCGCCCCGAGGCCAGTGAAGAAGAAAAACCTGGGCTCATCGAGCGTTCCCTAAAACGCCTGCGCCGCCGGCCGGCCCCGGAGGGCATCAAGGTAAAGGGCCTGGACGACATCCTGGTGCGCTTTGCCAAGTGCTGCAATCCCCTGCCCGGCGACGAGGTGGTGGGCTACATCACCCGGGGGCGGGGGGTCACCATCCACCGGGCTGACTGCTCCCACGTGGCAGACCTTGACCCGGAGAGGCGGGTGGAGGTGGAGTGGGACCTGGCCAAGGAGGAGGTGCGCCCGGTGCGCATCCAGGTGATCAGCTCGGACCGGGCGGGCATCTTGGCCGACATGGCCGGAGTGATGAAAAAGCACGAGATCAATATCCTGGAAGCGGAGGTGAAAACCACCGAAGAACTCAAGGGCATCGCCACCTTCACCATTCAGGTGCACGACGCCAAGCAGCTTCACCGGGTGCTAAAGGACATCGCCGGGCTCAAGGACATCCTTTCGGTGCGCAGGATGGACCACTGAGGCGACCCGCCAAACAGCGGGCAAAAGCAAGCGGAGGACGCTGGCGCGCCCTCCGCAGAATTTTTTGGGGAAGCTTGTTAGGCGGGCTTGTTGATCACGCCAGAGCGCAGGCAACGAGTGCAAACCCTCACCCGGCGCACATGACCGTTTTCCACGGTGCGCACGCGCTGCAGGTTGGGATTGAAACGCCGCTTGGTTTTCCTGTGGGCGTGGCTCACATTGTTGCCCACCTGGGGCTTCTTACCGCAATATTCGCATACCTGGCTCATAGCTCGTATCCTCTCCCGAAGCCGGGCCTCAAAATGGTCCAGCCCTGTGCTGAAGTCGGAAATATACACATCACTCGGGGGGTTGACAAGTATTTTTATACTAGATGTGCCGGCCGCGGCCTTGACGCCGCCCCCCGCCCGTGGCATAGTTGACCCGCCGCGTAACCTCTGGAAACTCCTGAGCAGCCGGGCGGCAAGTCCGGGCGGCGTATTGTTACTTTAAGACCAAGGAGGCAGCTTGAGCCGCGACGATCTTATTCACCTTGAGGGCCAGGTCACCCGCACCCTGGGCGGGGGACAGATGGAAGTGGTCACCGAGCAAGGGCATACCTTGCGCGCCGTGTTAAGCGGCAGGATGAAGCGATTCAAGATCAAGGTTCTCGTGGGAGACCGGGTTCGCGTCAGCGTTTCACCATACGACCTCACTCACGGACTAATCACCTACCGGCTCAAGTAACAGATACCAGCCTGGTTCAGCCCAGCGGCCCTAATCCTCGGCCCTGGGCGCGGCCGTTCCCACCAAGGGTTCCATTACCACTCTGCGCACCAGGGTCCGGGCCTCGGCATCTTTATAGCCAGAAAGTATCTCTTCCAGCTCTTCAGCCGCATCCACGGCCTTGCGCCAGCCGGCGAGGCGCGCCTTTTCCACCGCCTCCCAGTCGCCGTGGTCCATGAACCCTTGCACCGCGGGCACGATCTCAGGGAACAAGAGCTTTAAGAATCCGGCCTGCCATACCGGGTACAGGCCCAGGGCTCCTTGGCTCTGATGGGCCGCTATTTGGGCCAGGCGCCCCTGTGGCCCGCAATCAGCCATAAGGTCCTTGATGCCCCGCACGAAATGCTCCACATCGCTGCCCGGATGCTCACTAGCGGCCATGCCCAAGAGTTCCTGGGCCGGGGCGGCATCACCGGCCTCGCCCATCTCATGCCACAGCACCGCCTGCATCTCGCCTTCCAACACCGGCTCCAAGGCCTCCCACGAGGGGTTGGTGACCACCTCCCGGTAGTCGCGGCCATAGGCCTGCAAGGCAAAGCGTTTGAACCCGGTCTGGCTGGGCCGGGGATCGGCCAACAAATCCCACACCAGATAGGGAAAGGGCCCGCTCCGCAAAAAGATGTCGCTACCCTGACGCAAACCAGGCAGGAACAAGATGTCTTGGGTCAGCTCTTCGCCCAACTGGTGCACCACCAAGCCGTCGGTCTGCCAGATTTTTTCCTGGCGGGCCAGGAAAAACACCGGCGCGCCGCCTCCCACCACCCCGGCTCCATAGAGCAGGCCCAGGGGGACCAGCACCTGGTTGATGCCCTCGGTGTCCCAAGGGTCATAGCTGCGGCCGTTCAGGCTCAGGGGCTGGGGTTCTTTTTCCAGGGCCTCTTCCCAAAGCTGTTCCCGCTCGCTGACCCACTCCAGCACCTGGCTGGTGTCCTGCTCCTGCCAAGGAGGCAGGCCCCTCTCCCATTTGTAGAGGTTGCGCAGGCGCAGCAGCAGGCCGCACAGGCTGAAGCGCCCGGCCACCGAAGCGTCGGCAATGGCGCAGTTGTCTTTCACCTGGGCCAGCAGGCCCTCAGGCGGTTGTGATGCCTGCGCCATCTCAGGCCTGCCGCTCACCGGCAGCGATCATTTCCTTGTGCATGGCCATGGCCTTGAGGTAGCGCTCCATGGTGGCTACCGTGGCCTGGCGCTGCTCAGGGGTCACTGGCCTTATCACCTTGGCGGGAATACCCGCCACCATGGTGTCCGGCGGCACCACCATGCCCGGGGGCACCACCGCGCCCGCGGCCACGATGGACCCCTCCCCCACCTGAGCCCGGTCCAGCACCACCGCGCCCATGGCGATGAGCACCTGGTCTTCCACGGTGCACGAATGCAAAACCACCCGGTGCCCCACCACCACCTCGCTGCCTACCTGGGTGCCCTGGCCCTTGTGGGACACATGGATAATGGTTCCGTCCTGAAGGTTGGTTCTCGCACCCACCCGGATCCAGTTGATGTCGCCACGCAGAACGCTGCCGTACCACACGCTGACCTCGGGACCCAACTCCACGTCGCCCAGGACCACCGCGCCCGGCGCGATGAAGGCGCTGGGGTCCACTTGGGGCGTATTTCCATTGATTGATTCGATCATAAAGTAATATTACGGCTATGAATGGTGCCCGGCAAGCAGCTAGACACAGGGTAGCGTCCTTGACAGTGACCCTGGCCTGCCCTAACCTTTTTTCAACGACCTCCAACTCCTCTTATCACCAAGGGAGCAAACTATATGGCCCGTGGAAAAAGCCGCCTCTGGATGGTGATCCTCATCCTGATCCTGGCCCTCTTGGGAGCCGGGGCTTTTTATATTTGGCCCCATCTGGAGGGTAACCCTCCCCAGGTAGCCCTGGAAAAGCCCCTCAAGTATTTGGGCAAGAGCAACACCGTGTTTCTCAGGGTGAGCGATCAGGGTAGCGGCCTTTCCTGGGTGCGGGTCACCATGCTGCAAAATGAACGCAAGGGTGTGGTGCTCAACCAGGCTTTTGACGCCCCCGGCGCGCCGGTAGCCTCGCTCAAGCTGGCCATCAATCCCCTGGAGATGGGCATGCGCCAAGGCAAGGCCACCCTGGTGGTAGAGGCGGCGGACCGCTCCTGGAGCGACTGGATGAAGGGCAATTTGGTGGTCCAGGAGTTCCCGGTGATGGTGGATACCACCCCGCCCCGAGTAAGCTCCCTGAGCCAGATAGTGCGCATCAACCGGGGCGGCGCAGGGCTGGCCGCGTACACGGTCAACGAGGCCGACGCCCGGCACGGAGTCAAGGTTGGCGATCGCATCTATGTGGGCTGGTCGCCCTGGCCCCAGCAGCCCAACACGAAACTATGCTACTTCGCCTATGCCGAGGACCAACCCAAGGGGGAAAATATCGACCTTTGGGCCGAGGACATGGCCGGCAACAAGGCCCTGCAGCCTTTGAACGTCAAGGTGCGCTGGAAAAAATTCCGCACCGACGTGATCAACCTGAACGACCGCTTCATGAACAAAGTGGCCGCCCGTTTCACCTCCTTGATCCCTCCGGACCGGCAGACATCCCTGGCCAAGTTCCTATGGGTCAATCAGGACCTTCGGCAGAAAAACAACGCCAAGATATCCCAGGAGTCCCTGCCCAGCCAGGCCTATCAGCTCTGGCAAAACACCTTGGAGCGTCCTCTGGGGGCTCGCAAGGCCGCCTTTGGCGATCGCCGCAAGTACGTGCTTAACAAAGAGGTGGTAAGCCGTAGCGTGCATCTGGGACAGGACCTGGCCCATACCGAGCGCAGCCCGGTAAAGGCCGCGGGCAAAGGCATTGTGCGCTACGCCGCTGACCTGGGCATATACGGCAACTGCGTCATCCTCAGCCACGGCCAGGGCGTGGCCAGCCTTTACGGTCACCTCTCGGCCATCCGGGTCAAAAAGGGCGACGAGGTAAAGCGTGGCCAGGTTATCGGCTTGTCGGGCATGACCGGCCTGGCCCTGGGCGACCACCTGCACTTCTCGGTGCTGGTGGGAGGGGTGTTTGTCAATCCCACCGAATGGTGGGACCCCCACTGGGTGAAGGACAACATCCTGCTGCGCTTCAGCGAGGCCGGGCTGCCCCAACCCCTGCCACCGGCCCAACAGTAGGGCCTTGGGCTACCGGCGCTTACAACGTGGCTGTCTTGGCCTGGCTTTGTCCCTCATGGCCCTGGCCGTGGGCTGCGCAGGCATGAACTCCACGCCGCCCCGCGTCCTGGCGCCAGGGGACTATCTGGCCCCTCCGGACCCACATCCCCTGAGCCGGGATGAGCTTGAGGGCCGCTTGGCCAAGGCCAGGGTGGTGCTGGTGGGCGAGCGCCACGACCACCCGGGCCACCACGCCATCCAACTGCAAGTGCTAAAGGCCCTGGCCGCCCAGGGCCCCTTGGTGGTGGGGGTGGAGTGGTTGCAACAGGACGCCCAGCCCGCGTGCGATGCCCTTTCCGCGGGCAAGATCACCCTGGAAGAGTTTCGCGCCCAGGTTAAATGGGAGCAGAACTGGGGCTTCCCATGGAAGATGGTGGCGCCGATCTTTGCTGAGGTGCGTTCTCAAAGCCTCACCCTGGTGGCACTCAATGCCCCCCAAAGCGTGGTGCGCCAGGTGGCAAGGGGCGGCCTAAAGTCGCTTACCACACAGCAGCGGGCCTCCATTGCTCCGGCGCTAAACCTGGATGACCCGGTCTATCGCAAAAAGGTGGCCCGTCAGTTCGCCTTTCACGGTGTAAAAGACCCTGAAGCCCAGGAGAACTTTTTCGCGGCCCAGGTGGTGCGTGACGAGACCATGGCTCATAACTTGGCCCTGCGCCTGGTTCCCTGGCCCGACGGCGGTAAACGTGGTCTGGTGTTGGCCGGAGCCGGGCATGTGGCCGGAGACATGGGCCTGCCCCCGCGCATCACCCGGCGTCTGCCCGGAGCGCGGCCCCTTACTATCCTGCCGGTAAGCGCCAAGGGCGCCCTAATGATGAACATGGCGGGGGAAAATGCTCCCGCAGACCTGTTGGCCGTGTCCACGCCCGCCCCGCCGCCTCCCCCGCGTTTGGGCTTGCTCTTGGGGGTGGAAAAGGGAGGCCTGGTGGTAAAACGGCTAATACCCGGCAGCCCGGCCCAAAAGGCCGGGGTTTTGCCTGGTGATCTATTGCTGGCCGTGGACAGCAAACCCTTGAAATCGCCCAAAGGTATTCACGACGCCATCAAGGCCGCGCCTTTTGCGCCACACACCTATCTCGTAGAACGCAACGGCCACCGTTTGAGCATAGATATCACTTTGCCCCGGCCTGGGGCCGCCGCTGCTCCCAAGTAGCTGGTTGTACTCTAACCCCGTTTGAACTCTGACTTTTCCGTTGCGCCCCTCTGCTTGTTTTGATATAGATATTCTGTCGCGGGAACGCCCCACCCCACGGCGAATTCCGACGCAAGACGCACAATCGCAAGTTAGGAGAGGCAATGGAGCTGAACGTCGTTGCCCAAGAAAACCAGGCAAGAATCGAAATCGCCGGCAACATTGACGAGCGTGGCGCCGAGGAGATGAAAAGGCGTTTCCTGGATCTTGATCTCGGTGCGCTCAAAGAGGTGACCCTGGACTTCAGCGGAGTCACCTTTATCGGTAGTTCGGGTATCGGAAAGCTGCTTTTGCTGTATAAAAACTTGGCCCCCCACGGCGGCACGGTGCATATAGACAATATGTCTAAAGATATCTACACCATGTTCAAGGTGGTCAAGCTGGACAAAATTTTTCAAATCTCACTGGGCTCTTGAACAGGACCTTTTTTTGCCTGCCCGCCAGATGTTTCCACCAGAGATTGCCTTCGACCGTGGGCTAAAGGCATTGCGCCCAGCCCTGTGTTGACCAACTCAAGCCATCCCCGGCCAAAACCAAGGCGTTGCCGACCGGCGCGTCAGTTCGTCTACTAACGCCCTCGTACCGCGCCGCGGTTCACTTATCACCAAGCGTCCTCTCATCACCTTATGTTATAAGGACTATTGCGCCTTGCAGGGGCCACAGCCCAGACGCGCGGCGGCATACTAGGCGCAAACACTCCTTTGGGCGATGGCCAAGCGGGATTTAGTGCACCGATACGGAGGCGAATTGCATGAGCTATCTCTGGGAACGGGATCAAGGACAATGGGATTCGCCCGCGTGCATCCTGGTGGTGGATGATTCCCCTTTAAATCGAAGCTTGCTCACCAACAGCCTGAACCAAGACGGCTACCGCTGTTGGGAAGCGTCCAATGGCCGCGAGGCCATGAAAGCCTTGAGCCTGCATCCGGAGGTGGACCTAATCCTTTTGGATTTGATGATGCCGGAAATGGACGGCTTCGACTTTTTAAAGTGGCGCATGGACAATCCCCATGCCCGGGAGGTGCCGGTCATTGTCAACAGTTCCTTGGATGACGTGGAGTCGCTGACCAAGGTTCTGGTCATGGATTGCTACGGCTATTTTGTAAAGCCGCTTTCCGAGGTGGACTTGGAGTTGGTGTTGCCGCTGAAGATCCGCAATGCGGTTAACAGCAGGCGCATGATGGCCGATTTGCGAGCCAAAAACCAATTCATGGCCGAGGAGTTGGAGCTGGCCGCCCGCTACCAGCAATTCCTTTTGCCCAAGCAAATGCAGATGCCGGGGCTCGAGGCCGCCTGGCTGTTCAAACCCTGCCTCGGAGTCGGGGGCGACTACTTCGACTTTTTCGAGATTCCGGGTGGGGATTTTGGCTTGGTGGTGGCCGACGTTTCCGGTCACGGAATGGCCTCGGCCATGACTGCCAGCATCCTGAAGGCCCTGGTGCCCAGCTATCTGTACAACTACCCATCTCCAGCCGACATTTTGAAGCTGCTCAACCTGGACCTTCTGCGTCTCACCCCGGATGATGTCTTTGTCTCCACCTTTTTGGGCCGCTACAGCCCTGATGCCAAGTGCCTTACCTGGTGCCTAGCCGGCCATCCCTCCCCTCTGCTGCAAGAGCCCGGCGGCAGGGTGACTCCCCTGGAACAGTCCAGCCCTTTCTTGGGGGTGTTTTCAAATGACCATCCCCTGCTACAATATTTTGATAGGCAATCATATTTGACCGTAGGCCAGCGCTTGGTCATATATACGGACGGTTTATTAGACGCGCCGGACGCTCAGGGCCTAGCAATGGGCCCGGAGCGCTTGGAGCTTTTACTTGAGCAACACCGAGTACTGACTGCCAGTCAGTTGGCCCAAAAGCTGGATGCGGAATTGAGTCAGTGCGACGGACAATACCTGCCCGATGACGTTGCTGCGATCATCATGGATTTCTGAATGACTTCCCAGCGACCCAACGAAGTTCCCGCCCTGCCCCTGGAGAACTACCACATCTTGGTGGTGGACGATGAGTCCATGATCATCGAGTTGTTGGCCAGGCTTCTCTCTGAAAGAGGCTATGATGTCTCCACCGCCTATGACGGCAGAGAGGCCCTGGAATTCCTGCGAAGCCACGCCTGTGACTTGGTCATCAGCGATGTGCGCATGCCTCACCTGGACGGCTTGCAACTGCTCAAGGCTGTCAAGGACATGAATCCCCGCCTGCCGGTGATCATGATCAGCGGCTATGATGAAGCCGCCGTGGTGGTGGACGCGCTCAAGGCAGGGGCGGAAAACTTTTTGGCCAAACCCCTGGATCTGGACCTGTTGGACCAGGTAGTGGGCAAGACCCTAAGCCTGGCCTGTATCCGCCCCAAGCGATGCGCCCTACCCGCGGTGCATCAGACCACCACCATGCGGGCTCCCAGCCGTCCAGAGTGTGTGCATGACCTGGTTTATCAGATATCCCTGTCCGCGGTCGCGGTGGGTTTTTCCAAGCACGACCTGGAAAACAACCTCAAATTGGCGCTTGCCGAAGCCATTACCAATGCCATGGAGCATGGCAACCATTGGGATGAAAGCAAGTACGTGGAGGTGGAGGTCCTGCTGGACAGCGGTAGAATGCAAGCCACGGTGCGCGATCAGGGCCAGGGATTTAATCACGGCAAAATGTTTAACCCCACCTCCAATGAGCAGCTTTTAAGCGAACGGGGCCGGGGCATTTTTCTGGCCAACGCCATCATGGACAAAGTGACTTACAACCAAGCCGGCAACCAAGTCACCTTGGTTAAACACCGCATACCAGCGGCAGCCGATTGCGATTGACATCATGGCTATTCCCATTACACCCCGTTTTTGCGTCTCGTGCGGCGGCCCCTTGGTAAGCACCAAGGGTTTCAACCCTGGAGGCGCGCCTTATGCTTGCACCGCCTGCGGCCTGCCGGTGTATGAAGATCCCAAGGTCGCCGCTGCGGTGGTGGTGGAAACCTCCGAGGGAGTGCTGTTGTTGCGCCGGGCCCAAAGGGACCAGGCCCACGGCAAGTGGATTCTGCCCGGCGGCCACGTGGACCGGGGCGAGGTGGTGCCAGAAGCGGCCATGCGCGAGGTGGCCGAAGAAACCGGCCTGAGGGTGGAGTTGACCAGCTTGTTGGGGGTCTATTCCTATAATGGATATCCCTGGGTGCTGGTGGTCTACACCGCCACTGCCAACGGAGGCCGCTTGCAGTCCAGCCCCGAGGCCCTGGAGATGCAGGCCTTCGCGCCCCAGGAGTTGCCTTGGGACGAGTTGGGCTATGAATCAACCGCCCATGCCCTCAGAGATTATCTATCGCAACTTTCCTGAATACCGGTCTCTCTTGCCAAGGCTGCGTGCTGCTGGTATTTTCTCCTACCTGAGAATTTGCCATTTTTAGGAGATAGTTAGGTTATGCAACTGAACCCAGAAAAGATCGCCGATCTAAGCCCGGAGCGGCTGGACAGCATTATGCGCCGGTCCATGCAGGACGTTTCGGAAATTTACAACTCCACCAAGGCCATCTTGGACGACATCCGCCAGCGCGGCGACGCGGTCAACGTGGAGCATTACCTCAAGCTCAAGGGCGATCTGAAGGCCGAGGACTTCCTGGTCACTCCTCAGGAAATTGAGGATGCCTACCGCCAGGTCCCCGACGAGGTTGTGGAGCATCTCAAGATTGCCGCCAAAAATATCGTAACCTTCCACTCGGCTCAGTTGGACCGTCCTCAGTGGCAAATGGAAGTTATGCCCGGCATCATCGCCGGCCGCAAGAACACCCCCCTGGACTCGGCGGGCTGCTATGTACCCGGCCGCCGGGCGGCCTACCCTTCCAGCGTGCTCATGACCATTCTTCCCGCCGTGGTGGCTGGAGTTAAAAGAGTGGTGGTGACCACTCCGCCGGACGACGGCCTGAAGGCCAATGCCTACACCCTGGTGGCCTGCGACATTGCCGGGGTCAAGGAGGTATACAAGATCGGCGGCCCTTGGGCGGTGGGCGCCCTGGCCTATGGCACCGACACCATCGAAAAGGTGGCCAAGATCGTGGGGCCAGGCAACAAGTACGTGACCGCCGCCAAAATGCTGGTTTACGGCCAGGTGGACATCGACTCTCCGGCCGGTCCTTCCGAGGCTTTGCTGTTGGCCGACTCCACCGGGCGGCCCGAGTTTTTGGCCCTGGATTTCCTGAGCCAAGTGGAGCACGACCCGGACGCGGCCGCGGTCATGGTCACCGACGACGCCGAGTTGGCCCAGGCGGTGTGCGACGAGATAGCGCGCCTGTACCCCACCATGCCCCGCACCGAGATTATGGATCAGGCCCTGCGCTACTGCGCTATCTTGGTGGCCGAGGACATGGAGGCTGCCCTGGAGTTCACCAACCAGTACGCGGCCGAACACCTGGAAATCGTAACCGCCGATCCTTTCCTGACCCTGCAGAAGGTGCGCCACGCGGGCAGCATCTTCATGGGCCCCTGGGCTCCGGTTCCGGTGGGCGACTACGCCAGCGGCACCAACCACGTGTTGCCCACCGGCCAGGCGGCGCTGAGCTTCAGCGGCCTTAGCGTTGACGATTTCATCAAAAAGCCCACCTACCAGTACCTGACCAAGGAGGGCCTGGCTTCCCTGGGCACCACCATCACCACCCTGGCCGAGGCCGAGGGGCTGCCCATCCACGCCATGTGCATTAAAAAGCGCCTGGAAAGCTAGAAGCCAAACCGCTAAACGCAAAACGCCGCCGGTCACGCGACCGGCGGCGTTTTTTGTCCATGAAATCGGCGCTTAGGTGCCAGGCATCAACCATATCCCCACCGTGGGGCCTTTGTCTTTTTTCGGCCCTGACCGGCTGGGGGCGAACACGCTCATCCACTCTTGCTTTACCCCCGCTTCCTGCAGAGCCCGCAAAATGCTGAGGGCGCGCGCCATGGCCAAGCCGGTATTGTCTCCATAGCGGAGCGTGGAACCCTTTGCCGAGGGCTCTGCATCGACCGCGGTCTCCACCATCACCCGCGCCCCAGAGTGCTCAGCCAGACGGTGGGCTACATGTTTCAAAGATTGTCTGGCTGTTTGATCAAGTTCGGCGCTGCCCGGCGAGAAACCGACTCGGCCCAAAAGCAAACGCGTGGCCTTTTGGTGGGCCTGCGGTCCGGAATAGGATGCTGCCGGACCGGCTTTTTGGGACAGGCCGTGTAGTTCTCTGCGCAAAAGCGCCAGCTCCGCCATCAGGGCCGCTTTTTCCCGGCGGACCTCCAACAGACTGCCGGCAAGCGCACTGACCTCCTCGCGGAGCTTCAGCTCCTCTTCGCCGGCCTGGGCCGTCACGGAGATATTACGGTTTTCCGCTTGTGATACCTGGTAGTTACCCTTTCCGGCAAACCAAAGAAAATACCAAGCTGCCAACGCCAAAAGGACAATCAGGATAATTATCCAGGTGAGCGCGCCAGTCTTGGTAATCATGAACCGGTAGCGGCAGGCCCTACAGACGTAGGGCAAGATGCCCAACCGGCCCAGTAGGCTCTCCCAGGCACCACGCCTTCTAGACCTTCTGTATTCATCGCTTCCACAGGCAGGACAGGCCCGCGTCACTTTCATTAATTTCCTTCCCTAAAATGTAACTAAACAGCGGACCCTTTGAATGATATTATACTCAAAAACCAGCCACGCCGCTGATTCAATCCTGCCAATTAGCGCCTTTTATCAAATGTCAAGCATTATCAGACTCTGCATGCAAGAATTTTGCCTTTACCCGTCAGGGCCCTATATATATACTTGGGGCGCGGGAACTTGGCTCAAGGGCTGGGTATACGGGAGGCATAGCCCCCGGACCCGTGGGGAACGCCTTTCCGGGCGGCTAGTGAGGGAGTAGCTTGAAGCGTCTTAGATGGATCATCCTTGCCGTGCTGGCGGCTATAGTTGCCGGGGCCGGCGCGGCCGCCTTGCTGCACCAGCCCACCCAGCTACCGGTCCTCAAGGCCGGTGATGCTGCCCCTACTGATAGCGACGGCCGCCCTCGCCTCAGAGGACTTAACTACACCCATGTGGAAAACGGGGTGCGCAAGTGGAGCCTCAAGGCCGAAAGGGCCCGCTACGAAGAGAACACTGGCAAGGTCTATCTGGACCAGGTGGCGGTGGAGTTCTACCAAAAAAACGGCGATCCCATATATCTTTCAGGTGATCAGGGCGTGTACAACCAAAAGACGCACACCATAACCTTGAAAGGTAATGTGGACGGTCGCACCGACGACGGCAACCAGTTGCTGACTTCGGTGATCACCTACCGGGAAAAGGACAAAACCGCCGAGACCGATGCCGAAGTCACCATCCAGGGCGAGCGATACAAGGTGGTGGGCCAGGGCATGCAGGTCTTTGTGGAAAAAAACAAGATGATACTCAAACACAAGGTTCGCTCCACTTTCACGCCAGAGGGGCATGGCCCGCCGCCCGGGGTGACCGTGGATTGAAATTGGATTTGTTTCATAAGTTCCAAGGGGAGAGGGTTATGAGTCGACTGCCGTTTATCGCCACCTTGCTGGCCTTGTGCCTGGTTGCCGCCGGCTCCGCGGGGGCCGCCACCATGCCCATGGCCTCCAACGACCAGCCCATCCATGTGGTGGCAGACTCTTTAGAGGTGGACAATAAGGCCCAGGTCGCCAATTTCATCGGCAAGGTGAAGGCGGTCCAGGGCGACGTCAAGATCACCTGTGACAAGCTCAGCGTCTTTTACGACCAAGAAGGCCAAAAGAAGACCAAAGACGAGGCCAGCGAGGGGATGCTGGACGGCGGCGGCAAGGTGCGCAAAGTCGTGGCCTACGGTCACGTGAAGGTGGTGCAAAAGGACCGCATCGCCGTGGGCCGCCAGGCCACCTACTGGGCCGGAGGCCGTAAAATGCTTTTGGAGGGCAAGGCCACCGTCTGGCGTGGCAAGAATCAGATATCCGGTGAGAAGATCACCGTGTTCTTGGATCAGGACCGCGCCGTGGTCCACGGAAAGCCCGGCAAGCGCGTCTCGGTGACCATCACGCCCAAGAGCCTGGAAGCCAAAGAGAAGAAAAAGTAATACAAGTGCCCTGCCTTCGCCTGGAAAACATGGTTAAGATATACAGCGGCCGCCGCGTGGTGGACGGTGTGTCCTTGGAGTTGCACGACCGCGAAATCGTGGGTCTTTTGGGCCCCAACGGCGCGGGCAAGACCACCTCTTTTTATATGACCGTGGGTCTGATCCGGCCCAACGAGGGGCGGGTGCTTCTAGATGACCAGGACATAACCGAGCTCCCTATGTATCAGCGCGCCCGCCTAGGCATCAGCTACCTTCCCCAGGAGCCAAGCATCTTCCGTAAGTTGACCGTGGAGGAGAACGTACGGGGCATTTTGGAGACCCTGGATATCAGTGAAGTCGAAGAGGAGGCCCGCCTGGAACGCCTGCTGAGCGATCTGGGCGTGTCCCATCTTAGGCGCAACCGAGCCTTCAGCCTCTCCGGTGGAGAGCGGCGCCGGGTGGAAATCACCCGTTTGCTGGTGACCGATCCCTGTTTCATTCTTTTGGACGAGCCCTTTGCGGGCATCGATCCCCTGGCGGTGGCTGATCTGCAAAACATCATCCGCCAACTAAAGGACCGGGGCATCGGAATACTCATCAGCGACCACAACGTGCGCGAGACCTTGGGCGTGTGCGACCGGGCGTATATCGTCAGCTCCGGCAGCTTGCTGGAGGAAGGCACCCCCGAGGACATCGCGAACAGCGAAGTGGCGCGCCGCATCTATTTGGGAGAGCAGTTCAAGCTGTAAAACAACATGGCCCTGGAGATCAAACAAAGCCTAAAACTCAGCCAGCAACTGGTTATGACCCCCCAGTTGCAGCAAGCTATCAAGCTGTTGCAACTCAACCGCCTGGAGTTGGCCGAGACCATCAACCAGGAGCTCCTGGAAAATCCTCTTCTGGAAATCACCGAGGAAACCACCCAGGACGTGGAGCAGGCGGAGCTGGACGCCGGGGCTGAGCCCGAAAGCGACCTGGCCCTACGTTCCGACGGCCAAGAGGCCGAAGCCGCCGGCGAAGGCGAAGAGGCCTTGGCGGGTGATGCCCCCGCGGACGCTCCTCTGGAAAAAGAGGTAGAGGTAGACGGCCAAGTCAACGACGAGTTTGACTGGGAAAACTACCTGGGTGAGTATTCCTCCGGCGGTTCGGGCTACGAAAGCATTGTGCGCGAGGACAAGGACGCGCCCGCTTACGAGAACATGCTCTCCAGCCCCCCTTCCCTGCGCGAGCACCTGCTGGAACAGCTCAGCATGACCACCCTGGGGCCTGAGGAGCTGCGCGTAGGCGAAATTATCATCGAGTCCCTGAACCCCGACGGCTACCTGCCCCTGGACGTGGAGGAGCTGGCCCAGGTTTCCGCGACCGACACCGATACCGCCGAGCGCACCCTCAAAGTAATCCAGGGGTTCGATCCCAGTGGGATTGCCGCCCGCGATCTACGCGAATGCCTATTGATCCAGTCCATGGAGCTTTATCCCGAAGACAAGATCCTGCACCGCATAATTTCCGATCACCTGCCCGACCTTGAGCGCCGGCGCTACCAGGCTATCGTTAAGAAGCTGAAGATCGACATGGACCGGGTGGCCCAGGCGTTGGACATCATTCGTTGTCTGGACCCCAGGCCCGGACAGGGCATGAACAACGAGCAGGCCCAGTACATCACCCCGGACATCTACGTCTATAAGGTAGACGGCGAGTTCGTGATAATGCTCAACGAGGACGGCCTGCCCAAGCTGAGGGTGAATAATTTTTACCGCGAGTCCCTGGCCCTGGGGGGTGACGCCGAGGCCAAGGAGTATGTGCGCGGCAAGCTCAGAAGTGCCCTGTGGCTCATCCGCTCCATCCACCAACGCCAGCGCACCATTTACAAGGTCACCGAGTCCATCATCAAGTTCCAGCGGGAGTTTTTTGAAAAGGGCATAACCAAGCTCAAGCCCCTGGTGCTCCGCGACGTGGCCGAGGATGTGGGCATGCACGAGTCCACCATCAGCCGGGTGACCACCAACAAGTACATGCACACCCCCCAAGGTGTTTTCGAGCTGAAATATTTCTTTAACAGCGGTATCAACCGTTTCCAGGGTCAGGCCATGGCCTCGGAGGCAGTGAAGGAACGCATCCGGCAGATAATCGCGGGCGAGGACTCGGCGAAACCCCTGTCGGATCAGGCCATCGCCGTGATGCTGGAGCGAGAAGACATCGACATTGCCCGGCGAACAGTGGCAAAGTATAGAGAGATGCTTGGCATACTCCCCTCTTCCCGGAGGCGCCAGCCCCTCAAGGGTTTGGGCAAGTCCAAGGGATAAAAAGGTCGTTGACAACGACCCGGCTGAGGGGTAAGGCACATATTCACCAATTTGGCAGCTTAAGATTTTCTAGCAAGGAGAAGGCCAAATATGCAGATCCAGGTGACCTTCCGTCATGTTGATGCGTCCGAGGCAGTGAAGGAATATGCTCGGGAAAAGGTCGGGAAATTACAAAAGTACCTGGATGGCCCCCTAGAGGCCAGTGTAACCCTTAGCGTGGAAAAGCACCGTCATCTAGCCGAGGTGAATATTATCGCCTCGGGCCTTAAAATCCACGGTAGCGAGACCACGGGGGATCTTTACTCCGCCATAGACCTGGTCATGGACAAGCTGGAAAAGCAGATTCGGCGCTACCGGGACAAGCTCAAGGACGTTAGCCGCCGGGCGCACAAGGAATTGGCCGAGCAGCCGGTCAAGGTGGACATTTTCGAGGCGGAGAGCCTGCCTGAAAAGTCTCCCCACGTCATTATGAGCCAAAGCATGACCGCCAAGCCCATGGATGCCGACGAGGCTGCCATGCAGCTCGATCTTTCCGAGGATGACTTTTTGGTGTTTATCAATGAGCGCACCAATTCGCTCAATGTCCTCTACCGCCGCGCCGACGGAAACTTCGGCCTGATTGAGCCGCAGTAAATCGAGGGTTCCGCCGGATGAAGCTTACGGACATACTAACTTCCGAGCAGGTGGTGGCAGACCTGGGCGGCCGCGGCAAACGCGCGGTCATGGAAGAGTTGTGCCGCCCATTGGTGGCCGGCCATCCCCAGTTGGAAATCAGTAAACTCATGGAGGTGTTGGTGGAGCGCGAAAAGCTCGGCTCCACCGGCATCGGCGACGGCATCGCCATACCCCACGGCAAGATGGTGGGCCTAGACAATCTGCTGCTCTCCTTTGGACGCTCCCGGGCAGGAGTGGATTTCGACTCCCTGGACGGCAAGCCCGCTCATTTGTTTTTCCTGGTGGTGGCTCCGGACAACAGCGCCGGCACCCACCTGAAGGCCTTGGCCCGCATAAGCCGCCTTTTGAAAAGCAACACAGTGCGTCAGCAGCTCATGGAAGCCTCAGACGCTCGCGAGATTTATGAAATCATCGAGTCGCAAGACGAAGAGTTCTAACCCGGCCGGCAGCAAAACCTAGTCTCGAATTTAAATGGAGTGCCGCCCGGCCCGGATGGTTGCCCTGACAAGGCCATTGGCCAACGGGGCCAAGTTCCAGGCACCATAATGGACTCACGGCAGGCAAGCCTGAAATGAGCAGCCAAGACCAGCAAGTCCCTGCCCGCTTCGTGGTGATAACCGGCCTTTCCGGCACGGGCAAATCCACCGCGTTAAAGGCCCTGGAAGACCTGGGCTACTACGCGGTGGACAACCTCCCGGTTCAGTTGCTTTCAGCCTTTGTAAAGCTGCCCCTTCGCCATGTGGGCGAAACCTTTCAGGCCGCCCTGGTCATGGACGTACGCGCTCATGATTTCGTGGAGCGCTTTCCCCGCACCTTCCTGCGGTTGGCCAACCAGGGGTACCATCTGGAGCTTCTTTATCTTGAGGCCTCCGACGAGGTCCTTATCCGCCGCTTTTCCCAGACCCGCCGCCAGCATCCTCTGTCCGGCCTCGAGGGCTCTGTAGCCCAGGGATTGAACCGGGAGCGCTCCCTGTTGCAGCCAATCAAGGATATGTCCAACCAGATCATCGACACCAGCCGCTACACCGTGCATGACCTGAAAGCCGAGATATTCAACCTCTACACCCAGAGCGATGAACCGGCTCCCATGCAGGTCAACTTCATCACCTTTGGCTTCAAATATGGGATCGCTCAGGAGGCCGACTTGGTGATGGACGTGCGCTTTTTGGACAACCCCTATTTTGTCGATGAGTTGCGTATGCTTGACGGCCGCGATCCCCGGGTGGTAGATTTTGTTTTCCAGGGGCAGGAGTCCCAGGAATTCCTGAAGAAGTTCAAAGATCTGCTGGAATTTCTCATACCCTCCTACAAAAAGGAGGGCAAAACCCAGTTGACGGTGGCTCTGGGATGCACCGGGGGACACCACCGTTCCGTGGCCGTGGCCGAGTGGCTGGCCAGGAACCTCAACGTCTCTGGCGTTCGCCTGACCCTTCGTCATCGCGACATAGCCATGGAATAGATACTTTGATTGGACTAGTGATAATCACCCACGCCCGTCTGGGCCGTGAGTTGGTAAGCGCGGCCGAATTTATTTTGGGCAAGGTGGAGCAAGTGGCTACCGTCTCGGTGGACTCCAACACCGCCGCCGATAGCCTGCACACCCGCCTGGAGTCAGCTATCGCCAAGGTCGACTCCGGCCAAGGCGTCCTGATCCTCACCGACATGTTCGGTGGATCGCCCAACAATATTTCCCTGGCTTTTTTGGAAGAAGGCCGCCATGAGGTTGTCACCGGGGTCAACCTTCCCATGCTCATAAAAGCCGCCACCAGCCGCGAAGAGACCAGTTTGGATAAATTGGCTCACACCGTGTGCGAGGCCGGCCGTGACAGCATTTCAGCCGCCAGCGAGTTGCTCTCTACCTGAACCCGAGCCCCCTCGGGGCATGCGGGTTTCCCTGCGCCCCCTGGCCCGGGAGCACTTGGGCCAGGTGGCGGAAATCGAAAGAGCCTGCTTTAACAATCCCTGGCCCCGCAGCTTGTTCATGGAAGAGCTGTGCATGCCCATGTCCATGGATTGGGTGGCCCTGGTGGGCAACCGAGTGGCCGCCTTCTGCTGCATGTGGTTGGTGTCGACGCAGGTCAAGGTTCAAAACATCGCGGTGCACCCGGATTTCCAACACAAGGGCCTGGGCCGTTACCTTTTGCTGAGCTGCTTGGCCATGGCGCGCGAGCAAGGAGCCAGACAGGCTAGCCTGGAGGTTCGCACCGGCAACATTGCCGCATTATCCCTATATTATTCCTTGGGTTTTTGCCTAGTAAAACGCATTGCCGGATACTATTACCCAGAAGGCGAAGACGCTCTTTTGCTTTGGCGAGACCTGTGATGGGGTGCTTTGCCAAACCGGGAAAATCCTTGACCCCGCCACTGGCGAAGTTTAAGTTTAGGTTACAGAGTACAACGGGTTGAAAAACCCTGCCCTGTGCATATAGCCCGTTCAGGGTGATCAATTTACCTACCTGGCTCCTTATTATCGGGCGCTGTCCCGGTAAGTCTAATTGGAGCCTGGCTTACATTTTTTAGTGCAGGCAGACCCACGCAAACCTTAAGGAGGTGCTGGGCAATGGCGGTTAAAGTCGGCATTAACGGTTTTGGACGCATCGGGCGCCTGGCAGCCCGCATTCTGGGCCAGGGGCATTCTGATTTGGAGCTGGTGGCAATAAACGCCCGGGCAGATACGGCCCAACTGGCTCACTTGCTGCAATACGATTCCGTGCATCGCACTTACGACCGCGAGGTTGGCTTTGAGGGCGACGAGATTATCCTCGACGGCAAGCGGGTGGCAATCACCCGCCAGGCAAGCCCTAATCAGTGCCAGTGGGGACAGGTCGGGGCCGAGCTGGTCCTGGAAACCACCGGCAAGTTCAAGATGCGCGAGGAAAACCTGGGTCACATCCAGGCCGGAGCCAAAAAGGTGGTGATGGGCGCTCCTGGCAAGGACCCGGACGTAACCATCGTCATGGGGGTAAACGACGGCATCTATGACGCCGCCGAGCACTTGGTGGTCTCCAACGCCTCGTGCACCACCAACTGCCTGGCTCCGGTGGCCAAGGTGCTAAACGACACATTTGGCATCGAACACGGTCTGATGACCACCACCCACGCCTACACCATGAGCCAGCGCATCCTGGACGGCAGCTCCAAGGACATCCGCCGGGCCAGAGCCGCGGCCATGAGCATGATTCCCACCACCACCGGCGCGGCCAAGGCGGTGACTCTGGTCATCCCCGAACTCAAGGGCAAGCTGGACGGCATTGCCATTCGCGTGCCCACCCCGGACGTCTCTTTGGTGGATTTGACCTGCCGCCTGGGCACCGACCTCACCGCCGAGGCGGTCAACGATGCTCTGCGCGCCGCCGCCGAAGGGCCCATGAAAGGGGTGCTCAAAGTCACTGAGGTGCCCCTGGTGTCTATCGACTACACCGGATGCCCCTTCTCCTCGGTGGTGGATGCTCCTCTCACCCAGGTCATTGGAGAGCGCATGGTCAAGGTGCTGTCTTGGTATGACAATGAAATGGGCTATGCTTCGCGCCTGATCGATTTGGCGGCTATGGTGGCCCGAAGCATGTAGAGCGGCTTTGGTAACAAGTTGTGATCAATGGCGGCGCCAAGTGGAGGGCTTGAACGCAGCCTAATCGTGGTGGAGGGTCGCAGGCGTGAAATATATTAACCAATTGGACCTGGCAGGCAAGCGGGTGTTGGTCCGGGTGGACTTCAACGTCCCCCTGGATGAGGAAGGCAACATAACCGACGACAACCGCATCCGGGCCGCCTTGCCTACCATCAACTATGCCCTGGACGAGGACGCCAAGGTAATCGTGGCCAGCCACATGGGCCGGCCCAAGGGCAAGCGAAATGAAAAATACTCCATGGCCCCGGTGGCACGCCGCCTGGGCCGTTTGCTCAAAAAGGAAGTCATAACCGCACCTGATTGCGTGGGCCCGGAAGTGGAGGAGCTGGTCAGCTCCATGAAGCCCGGCCAAGTGATGATGCTGGAGAACCTGCGTTTCCACAAGGGCGAGACCGACAACGACCCCGAGTTCGGCAAGGCCCTGGCCTTGTTGTGCGATGTGTACGTGGACGACGCCTTTGCCGTGGCCCACCGGGAAAACGCCTCGGTGGTGGCGGTGGTTGACTTTGCCCAGGAGAGCGTGGCCGGCTTCACCATGAAAAAGGAGTTGGACTACTTCCGGAGGGCCATGATCGACCCGGCCCGGCCCCTGGCCGCGGTGCTGGGCGGGGCTAAGGCCATGACCAAGCTGCCCGCCCTGGAAAACCTCATGGAGCATGCCGACAAGATCCTCATCGGCGGGGCCATGGCCAACACCTTCCTGATGAGCGTGGGCATCGATGTTGGCAAAAGCCTTTACGAGCCCGAGCTGGTGCCCGTTGCCAACGTGCTTTTAAAAAACGCCAAGGCAGCCGGGGTGAAAATGTACATCCCGGTGGATTGCGTGGTGGCCGACCGCTATGACCGCAAGGCCGAGACCAAGCTGGTAACCGTGCAGGACGTGCCCTCCGAATGGATGATTATGGATATCGGCCCGGCCACCAGCACCTTGTACCGCGAGGCGCTCAGGGACTGCAAAACCATCATCTGGAACGGGCCCATGGGCGCCTTTGAAATGGACGCCTTTTCCCGGGGCACCTACAACATGGTCTCCACCGTGGCTCAGACCTACGCCCTTACCATCATCGGCGGCGGAGACACCGACGTGGCGGTGAGCAACGCCGGTGAGAGCGAAAACATCAGCTACATATCCACCGGCGGCGGCGCCTACCTGGCCCTGTTGACCGGTGAAACCCTGCCCGCGGTGGAGGCCCTGGGCGGCTACACCGGCCTGGAAAACGGCGGCCACGCCGCCTAGCGCACAGGGAGAGAGCATGTCGCGCAAACTCATGATCGCCGGCAACTGGAAACTTCACCTCACCGTGGAAGAGGCGGTGTCCCTGGCCGGCGGCATAGCCTCGGGCCTGGCTCGCGAGGACCTGGATGTTCTGGTTATCCCAGGCTTTTTGGCTCTGGAACCGGTAGCCCTGTCCCTAAGCTCCAGCCCGGTGCTGGTGGGAGGCCAAAATATCTTTTGGGAAGACCAAGGGGCCTTTACCGGCGAGGTCAGCGGCCCTCAGCTAAAGGCGGCCGGTGCCCGCTACGCCTTGGTGGGGCACAGCGAACGGCGCCAATACTTCGGCGAGACCGAAAAGACCTGCAACCTGCGCCTGAATGCCGCCCTGAGGGCTGGTTTGCGGCCCATTCTATGCGTGGGTGAAACCCAAAGCGAGCGCGAGGCTGATCAGACCGAGGGCGTCTTGGAGAGCCAACTGGCCGGCGGACTGGCCGGTCTGCAAGCCGGACAGATGGAATTGGTTACCATCGCCTATGAACCGGTATGGGCCATCGGCACCGGCCTGACCGCCACTGAGGAGCAGGCCGCCCAGGCGCACGCATATCTACGGGGTTGGATAGAGGCCCGATTTGACAAAGGTGTTGCGAACTCTACCAGAATCCTGTATGGAGGTAGTGTCAATCCGGCCAACGCGGCCGGTCTTTTAAATCAACCCGAGGTCGATGGGGCCCTGGTGGGCGGCGCCTCCCTAAAGGCGGACAGCTTCCTGGGCATCATCCAAGCGGCGTAGTTAGAGAAAAATATAAGCATGACCACAGTTACCCTGATAGTCCATCTCCTGGCCAGCATAACCCTGGTCTTGGTGGTTTTGTTGCAAACCGGCAAGGGCGCCTCGGTAGGCGCGGCCTTTGGCGGCAGCTCCCAGACCGTCTTCGGCAGCACCGGCGCGGCCACTTTCCTCAGCAAAATGACGACGGTAGTGGCCATCGTGTTCATGCTCACCTCCCTGGGCCTGGCCGTGTTCGGCCATACCGTGGGAGGGCCCTCCTCGGTTATGGAGGGACGCACCGCAGCTCCCGCGGCCAAGACCGCGCCGGCTCCGGCAAAACCGGCAGCCCCCGCGCCGGCCAACAACTCGTCCGCTCCTGCTGCCAAGTAGGACGGTACGCGTTATAATCATGTGCAGCTTGCCGTCGTGGTGGAATAGGTAGACACGCCGTCTTGAGGGGGCGGTGGGGCGACCCGTGCCGGTTCAAATCCGGCCGACGGCACCACTTAAAATAATAAAACCGGGCGCTTGCCAACAGGCAGGCGCCCGGTTTTTTATCCAGAAGTTGAGGTTACTCACCCTTGGGCTCGCCCGCATACCTGGCGATCCACCCGGTGAGCAAGCTCATGAATGCCTGCTTGGCATACTTCTCATTCCAGGGTTCATGCCCGCACCTGGCCAGCTCATGGTATTGCAGGTGTGGTATGTAACGGCCCAGTCTCTCCTGGGTTTCCCGACCTGGATGCGGGTCCTCTGCGCCGTGAATCATCAGAGTAGGCACCCGGATGCTGGCGAAAATCTGAGGCTCGATTTTTTCCTCTTGCAGACGAAGCACATCGTCCCAGGTCTGGTTATGGCCTAGATAGTCCACGATCATGCCGCCTTCCCGATTGTCTCTAAGGCCCGCATAGGTGCTTGCCTGAGTGACAATGCGCCCTACTTCCGCCAAGGTGCTTTTTTCACTGCCTCGGGGCGACTCCAGTTCTCGTAACAAGGCTGCCAGCCGCCTTTGCTGGGGTTCGTCCAAGCGTTGCATCATTCGCTCATGAAACATTTTGCGTGTTTCTTGGTCATAGGTGCCGCACCCGATCAACACCAAGGCGGCCGGGGCGTCAGGATGACGGGCGGCAAGGGAAAGCCCCAACATGGCACCCCAGGACCAGCCGACAATCACCGCCTTTTCAGGCAAAACCTTCAGTAGATCACTCACGTGCCGGGTGACGGTCAGTGGTTGGTTCCCAGCTGTGCGTTGCAGCGGCTCCAAGACATGAAAATATTGGCCCAGCTCCTGGGCCAAGCCCAAAGCCGAACCAGGTGCTCCAGGACCGCCGTGCAACACCACCACGGGACCGGCGTTGTTAAGGCTCCCATGCTCCCGAACCGTTATTACATTGGCCTTTTCCAACTTTTTCCAGCCTTTTTCTGTGATGCCAAGCTATTAAAAATTGTGTTCATTCAGCATAAAATATAAACAAGATTTCTATGGGTTTGTGCTAATATTGAATATTATTAAAAATGAATTAATGCCTGCTCATGTTATATTGCCTGACCACTGAACACTTCTGGCAGCTCAAACTGTCCCAGCCTCCTGTCAACGACATAGTCTTGGCCGGCAATTCCCGTGTGTTTCTGGGGCTTTCCCCGCGTCATATGGGTAAGGTCTATGGCAGTTACAGAATTCTTAATTTCGGCTTTGTCGCCTGCTCGTTGGACCGCCGGTATCTGGAACACGCGGCCAGTTTGCTGGACGCCAACAGCAGCAGACCCATCTTGATTTTGGGTATCTGTCCTCATGCCCTTATGAAACCAAGCTCGGCCAATGGATATGTGTATTGGTCTTCGCAAAGCTTGCCCGAGAGAAACACTCTACTTCGCCAAATCTGGTACGACAATTTTTCCGGTAAGGCCTTTATCAAGACCAACGCGCGGAATCTACTTAACCTGTCCAGGGGCCGGCCCTTGAACCGCTATTTTGCCGATGGCTGGGAAGCGTGCCTCCCGGTGCGTAAGCAGCAAGATGAATATATAAAGGCAAGCATAAGAGTAGCCCAACACAAACGCGTTCGCCGGCGTATGGTGGATGAATTCCTGCAAGTGGTGTCAGAGTTTCATCAAAACGGTATAACCGTCATCGCCTATCGCCCTCCGAGCCACGTCCGCATGCGTCAAGAAGAAGAAGGTCCCAGCGGCCTGGACTTTCAAGATCTGGCCAAGCGTTTCACACAGGCTGGGGGGACCTGGCTTGAGGTGAACCCCGAGGCTTACCAGACCTATGATGGCGCCCACCTGGCTTATCCCGCGGCTATACGCCTATCCCGGGATTTGGCCAGATATTTATAATGATAAAATAGTTACTAAATATCAAGATATTACACTTTATTATTAATGTTACTTATTAACTAATCAAAACCGCCAAGCTACCGCTTTCAAGTTCACCATGGAAACTTACGGCAAATATGCCCTCTCACCGCGAGTCCTATCAGAGGTACCACCCTTCCCCTGCTCTGCTGCCTGTGCTACAAAAATCAAGCACCCTTAGCCGGAGAAGCTCATGCAGATATCCGAGGCAATGAAAGCCCGTCAAAGCTGCCGTGTGTTCAAAGACCAAGCTGTTGCCCAAGAAACCCTTGAAAACCTCTTGAGCCTCACCTGCCGGGCTCCCAGCGCCATAAATCTTCAACCTTGGCAGTTCACCGTGGTCCGAGACGAGGAAGTGCCTCGCCTGGGTAAGAAACTCACCCGGGCCTACGCGGAACGGGGCATCTCCTGCGGGCCGGACAACACTCAGCCCCTGCCGGAAATCTATCTGGAGCGTCAAAAGGAGCTCAACCGGGTCATGGGCCCGGCCATGGAGCAGGCCGGTGTGGATCGCAACTTCATCAACACCGGATCCTTGACATTTTACGGAGCTCCGGCAGTGGTAGTGGCCACCTTGGATGGAGCCTTTCCTCCGGAACGCTCCTTGGACCTGGGTTTCGCCCTGGGCTGGCTGCTGTTGGCCGCGGCCGAGTTGGGCCTGGATACCTGCCCGGTGGGCCTGGTCTGCTCTTACGGAGATATTATCAAGGATTTCTTGAACATCGATCCCAACCGCCGGGTGGTGCTCACCGTGGCGGTGGGTTATGCCGACCCTGACTCGCCGCTGAACCAGGTGCGTACGCCCCGGGCTCCCCTGGATGAGGTGGTGCGCTGGTATTAGCCTGGCGCCAATGCAAAACGCGGACATGGTCGGCAACGCCGTATGTCGGTGATCCCGACGTTGCCATGCGCGCGGCCATCATAGCGCCATTGGCCGAGGCAAATCTCAGGTGAGCATAGGGCTAATGCATGTCTGGTCAATGAATTGACAGCTTGCCCTATCTACCTGAAACTTTGCCTGATCAGGCCTTCATTCAGAGTTGGGACAGCCCCAAACCCAACCTCCATTATGATTATGAGCCCAAAATGCCAACCACGCCCGTGCCTGGGTCTGGCCTTGCCATTCCCTTCGCCGCAAAAAAACCAAGTTTTGCTGGGCTTAGCTCCGCATTAAAAGTAAGATTGGCTGTCATTATTGCGTGGTTGGCGGGTCCGGGAACCCGGCGCAAAGCAAACCCCTATAGCGCAACACAAACCAGGAAAAACCGATGTACGATGCGATGGTGGTGGGTGCGGGCTTATCCGGGTTGGTGATGGCTGAAAGGCTGTGCAACCAACTCGGCTGGCGTTGCTTGCTCATCGACCGCAGGGAGCACCTTGGGGGCAACTGCTATGACGCACCGGACCGAAACGGCGTCTTGACCCACCTCTACGGCCCCCACTACTTCCGCACCAACACCCCGGAGTTGGTCAACTACCTAAGCAGGTTCACCGCCTGGCACCGGACCAGGTACACCGTCAGGTCCTTCACTGGTGGCCGGTACTGGAGCTTTCCCATCAACTTGAAGACTTTCGAGCAGTTGGTGGGCAGGGAGTCCAGCCAGGAGGAGTTTCGCCGCTGGCTGGATGAACGCAGGCAGCCCATCGTTGAGCCGCAAAACTCCGAGGAGGTGATGCTGGCCTCGGTGGGGGCGGAGTTTTACGAGAAGTTTTTCAAGGGCTATACCAAGAAGCAGTGGAACAAGGAGCCGCGGCACCTTCATCCGTCGGTGTGCGGGCGCATACCCATCCGGACCACCCGGGAAGACGGTTATTTCGACGATAGCTTTCAGGCCATGCCCCAGGAAGGCTACACGGCCATGTTTAATCGCATGGTGGATAGCTGCGAAGCCAACCTGGAAGTGAGGCTCGGCCTGGACTTCCGGCAGGCCAAGGAGGCTTTCAAATACCGCCATTTGTTTTACACTGGGCCCATAGACGAGTACTTCCAGGCATGTTACGGCCGCCTGGAGTATCGTTCCTTGCGCTTTGAGGTGGATTCGCACAGTGCCCAGAGCCTGGCCCGGCAGGGCAAAAGCGGCTTTTGGCAACCGTATCTTCAGGTGAACTACCCCAATTCACAGCAGTACACCCGCATCGTGGAGATAAAGCACGCCACCAGGCAAAACACGCCGCACACCAACGTGGTTCGCGAATACCCCCAAGACTACAACCACGCCAACGAGCCCTATTACCCGGTCCCAACCCACCGAAACCTCGCGCTCTACAAGGAATACGCCGCCCTCGCCTCCAGGGAAAAGGAGGTAACCTTCCTGGGGCGCTTGGCGACCTATGCTTACTTGAACATGGACCAGGCCGTGGCTCAGGCACTGCTGGCTTTTGAGACCAAGTTTTTAGCTCACCCCCAAAAGCGCGCGCCCCGCCTCGCCTGAACTTTGAGGACCAGCGCTCTAGAGAAACATACGTCATGGACAAACCCCTCAAGCCGCTCATCGTATATTTCGCGCCCTGGACCTACTGGGAGCGTGAAAACCGCAGCCATCCCCTGGCCCGAGCCCTGGCCGAGCAGGGTCACCACGTGCTCTATGTGAACTACCCCCTGGGGCGGCGCTATCTCAGCCGGGTCAAGAGCATCTTTCGCCGGCGCCCCTTTGTGCCAATCCAGGAGAGGCTGCACATGACCGTGGGAGGCCCGGTACTGCCCACCTATTACTGGCGGGACATGCTATACATACCCCCGCAAGGGCCTTCCTGGGGGCAGAATGCTTTCATCGAGTTTCTGGTCCGTATCATTAGGCAGGAGCCATTCCATGGTAGGGAGCTGATCGTCCTGTCCAGCCGTATGATCTCCCAGCCTTTTGTGCGCCGGATGCAACCTTCGGTTTACGCCATCGACATAGAGGACCCGTGGTCCCATTTCGCGGACGAATGGAAGACACCTCGGGAAGATCTGCTGCCGGCGCTGAGGCAGTTCTGCGGGGAAGCGGATGTTGTTTTTGCCAATGGCCATCAAATAGCCGAGGCCTCGGAAAGGGATTTTTTAGACGTTAAGCCTCAAATACTGCTCAACGGGGTGGACCTCGGCAAGTTCTCTGCCGACCCATCCATCCCCAGGCCTCAAGATTATCCCCCCGGCCCCAGCATTTTGTTCTCAGGCACGGTGCATGAGCGGATCGACTTCGACCTGCTGAAGCCGGCTTTCAAGGCTTTCCCCCAGGTCAGCTTCGTCTTCCTGGGCGTGATTTTCTCCCATTTTCAGGCCCAGGCCAAAAAGCTGCACGCCTTATACCCTAACGTCCATTTCTTGGGGCACCGCGAGGTGGAGGAGCTTTCCGCCTATTTGCAGCAGGCCGACCTATTCATGATCCCCTCGTGCCTGGACGAGGCCTGGACCAGAGCCTTTCCAGCCAAGCTGTTCGAGTATTTCATTTTCGGCAAAGAGACCATCTCCACCTTTGCCATCAAGGACATACCCCCGGAGTACCAGTTCGCGATAAGGGTGGCCCCGGACTCTGAAAGCTTTATCCGCCATCTTAGGGAGGGTCTGAAGGGCTGCCCGCGCGGGGACCAGATAGCTGCCTATGGCCGGCAACAGGATTGGCATGCGCGGGCGGCGCAGGTGACAAAGAGCCTGGGCCTGGCCTAAGCGGAAGTCCTCAAAGGCTTAAAAGTACATTTAGCGAATAATTCCGGATACTTCAGCGTTAAGCACCGCACTGTTGCGTATGGCCTGGGCCGCCAAGTTTTTGAAGCCTGATTATTTTTTGTAATTCCCCCTATTCAGCTTTAAAGTGGGCATGAGAGGCGGAACAAGGTCGCCTTGAGGAGCAAAAAATCATGAGGAAATGCTGCGGCAACAATTGGCAGGATTGGGGCTCTGAGGCGATTTTCGAGATTGAGTGCCCGGCCTGTGGCCGTTTGGTGGAGTTCTTCAAAGACGAGATTACGCGCAATTGCCCTGACTGCAAAGAAACTATCAAAAACAATAGCCAGGACTATGGTTGCGGCCAGTGGTGCTCGGCCAACTCGCCTCACCAGCGTAACCTTTGTCCTAAGTTCAAGAGTTCCAAGCACAGGTTTTACGGAGGGTCCTGGCCGACTACAGGTTTGTATTAACAGCCTTGTTGGGCTGTTGGAATCGGGCCTTTTCAACTTACGACAGTTTTTTCTATTGCTTACGGCCTGCTCGTTTACCCACCCAAAACCAGCTCACCTTTAAATTTCCCAATACACACCCTCCGGCTGTCTTTTCATGAAATAACCGGAAGGTGCCCTTGAACGTAAAAAGCCTCCGCCTAGCAGGCGGAGGCCCTAAAACGCTGAAAAGCGTGTCTAGCGTATCATGCCGGTCACTTCAGTGTTCACCACCGCGTAGATTTCTTCGTCGGTTCCAAAGATATCCACCACCGAGCGATGGTCGATCAACTTCTCGATAATAAAGGCGGTGACGTAGAGGCTGATGCGGTTGGCCTGGGGAACCAGGTTGCGGAAGTTGGCGATGGCGTATTGGATGTCAAAATCCTCGGCATTGAGCAAAGAGCCAAGGCAACCGGCCAATTGCTCTTCCACGTCCCGCTGGCTCTTGGTCTCGATGAGGTTGGCGTTTACCAGCTTCATGGCCAGCTTTTGGGCCAATTCGTCCACGCAGTCGCCGAGTTGCATCAGTTGCCGGGTCCAGGCCGACTGCCGGGAGCTTTCCAGGCGGGAGATCAAATTCTCCTCGCGATAATTGGTATGAAAGTCTCCGCCCATCTCTTTTATCTTCCTCCGAAGCGCCTAGGCCCCGGCTCTGGGTGTGGTCTGTTTTGGCGTCGCTACCGGCGCTGCCGCAAACCCGTTATACTTGGACTTTATTAACACCCGTTCCCCTACCGCGCAACGAATACTTGCATGGCTAAAGGAAAAAAATGACGGATGATCCATATTTGCGTCCCACGCCTCCCTGGCTGGAAGATGAAGTGCTCATGCTGGAAAACAGCGGTGAAATGCCGGAGGTGGTTCTGGCGGAGAGCCTGCATCATCTAGGCTCTCTTCCGCCAGATGATGAAGATATTCTACGTGCCGCGGCAGTACGCGGCTACCTGAAAATTATCGAACGCGACTTAGACTACAATAATATGGGTCTGCCCCCTTTTCGGGGCCTTGGCCGGGCCGGGCAAAACCTGGTCCGCCTTTTCGCCTTTTTAAGGCGTATGGGCTGGCCGCCCCCGGCTGGAACCAAACAGGAGATTGCCGGTCGTTTAAGCGCCTTTTTAATGGCTGAGCAGCAGGCCTTGGAGCGAGGCCGCCCTTACGCTGGAGCCACTCGCGAGCAGGTTGAAACAATAGCGAAATTACTAAGCCTAGATCTGACGCCTTTCAATGGGCTTATGAGTCGCTTGGACGCCCTGCCCGCCCCGGACTTTTGGGGGCTGAGAGCGCTGAAGCGTTTGGATGCGGCTCACGGACATTTTAAAAGGCGCAAGGAATCCCAGGGCAAGGCCCTCCTGGAGGTCTTGGACCGCCAGGGGCAACCCGTGGAGGCGGCGGAGCTCCCCCTGACCGCGGCCACTGATGATGAAGACCCGGATTGCCGCCAGCGGGTGGAAATGGTGTGGAGGCTAATTCCCTTGCCCGAAGCCTAAGTTATTTCGCCTTCTTGGCGCGGTGGGGAGCTATGGCATTGAGCAGGCCCTGGGGAACCCGGTAGCCCAGTTCCAAAGCACGGTCCGCGGATTTGGCGGCCTCGTCCCAGTCGCCCTTGAGGGCATAGGCCCCGGCCATGTTGCTGTAGGCCGGAGCGAAGTTGGGGCTAATGGCCAGAGCCTTGACATACTCGTCGATGGCCTGGTTGAGTTTCTTCTGGGCCACAAACAAGTTGCCAAGGTTGACGTGAGCGTCAGGATAGCTCGGGTTTAGGGAAAGGGCCTTTTTGTACATTTTTTCGGCCTCGTTGGGCCGTTTGGTATATAGGTACACCAGCCCCAAATTGTTGTAGGCTTGGTCGTTGAAGGGGTCCAGGACTATGGTCTGCTTGAACTGGCGCTCAGCGGACTTCATGTCGCGGGCGTAAAAGGACATCATGCCGAGCTGATAGTGCGCCTGGGCGAAATCGGGGTTGAGTTGTACCGCCCTTTCCATGTACTCGCGAGCCTGGTTGGGCTTATTGTCCTCGGCGGCCATCAGACCCAGGCTAACGTAGGCCCGGGCCGATTTGGGGTTACGGGACAACACCTCTTTCTCGATGATCTTTTTGGCTTCCTGTCGCTTGCCCTGACCGGCCAGCATGTTGGCCGCGAAAAGCTCTCCTTGCCAGAAGGCCGGGTCCGCCTGTTTACAAGCCAGGAATTTCTTCAGGGCGCTGTCGCTGTCGTTCTCGGTAATGGCCAGGAAACCCTCGGCAAACAACTTGACTGCCTTGGTTTTGACTTCCCCGCTGATGGCCTGACGGGTCATTTCCAGCAAAAACGCCGCGCTGTCCTCGCGGGGGTTATCTCCCAGGGCATTGGAGAAGTTGCTCTCGCCCTGCTTGAACTTGCCGGCGATAAGCGCCTCCACCCCAGCCAGAACCTTGCGCCGGGCAACCAAGTACGGCGCTTCGGTGGCAGTTTGCGGAGCAGGGGCGGGAGCGACGGTTTCCGGAGCAGCGGAGTCGGTGCCCAAGGAGGGTGAAGAGGCCGAAAAGCGGGTGGAATCTTCCAAGCTCTTGAATTTGCCTGTTTGAAAAGCCGGGGCCGCAGGCGCGGCTGCTGCGGCCTTTGCGGGCTGGTCAAAGCGCATCAGGATGGTATAGCCCTCTTCGGTAGGGATGACCTTGCTGGGCTTGTTGGGTGGCAGACCTTTCAGGGCGGCGCGAAATTCGCTACGCAGGCGCGTATATGGGACCTTACCCAGGCGGCCGCCCCGGAAGGAGGCGGGACCCACTGAGTTACGCTTGGCCAGGGTTTCAAAGCTCGCGCCCTTGCCCAGTTCCTTGGCCAACTGATTGGCCAGGTCTTTTTGCTTTACGGTGATTATCCCCAGGTCAACCTTTGCATCGCTTTGAGCCATAGCCGGCAGGGTGAAAGCCAATAGGAACAAGGCCAAGCTCAAAATCGTGGCTAAACGCATTTTCATGAAGTAGTTTCTCCTCTGGAGAGTCCCCGTATTTATAACCGACCGGTCATGATTTTTACCTGTCCCCGCCGGGAGCTGTCAATTTATTTCCACAATTCCGCATCCATGGCGGGGGTTGATAATTTGGCCTTAACATATCATAATTCAGACACTATCGCCGCTTAACCCGTTTAAGCGCCTGGCATGATACTTAAGACGCCGGCGGGTTGCTCTTACCCCTATGGTTATGTCCCCGGGAGGTTTGCATGGGTGTTTTGGTGGAGAAGTTCAAAGAGGGCTACTCCGTACTATTCGATCGTAACTGGCCGCTTTGGGTGGGCGGCGTCTTGATAGCCTTGCTGGGTATCATTTGTATGGCCGCCGGCCGCCCTTGGGGTGTTGCCGGTGGCCTCAGGGTATGGAGCGATTGGCTCTTCTATTGGATCGGCCTGTACAGTAGTGCACCCACCCACGCCTTCTTTTTCAGCAACGCCTCCATCCTCACCTGGGGCCTGCTTTTCGGAGCTTTTGGCGCCGCCCTGATGTCCAGACAGTTCGCCTGGCGCAACGCCCCTAAATTGGAACTTTTCAAGGGCCTGATCGGCGGCGTGTTCATGGGAGTGGGCTCGGTGATGGCCGGCGGCTGCAACGTGGGTGGTTTTTACACCGCGCTGGCCGCCGGTTCGGTTTCCGGCTTCGCCATGATGGTCGGGCTCTTGGTGGGGGCGCTGATCGGCCTCAAGTACTTGATGTGGGAGATCGAGCACCTCACCAGCAAGCCGCCCAAGCAAAAGCCCGCCAAGGAGGGTGGCATTGACTGGCCCAAGGTGCAGCCTTGGCTGGGGGGAATTTTCTTCCTGTTTTTGGTGGGATGGGCCTACTGCATGTCCTTCAGGGCCTATACCCAGGAGGCGGTGCTGATGCTCACCGCCGTGGGCATAGGCATTGTCATCCAGCGTTGCCGTTTCTGCTTTGTCCGCTCCTTCCGCGACCCTTTCATGACCGGCGAGGCCGTGGCCACCCGGGCGGTGGCTCTGAGCGTCATCCTGTCGGTGTTCGGCTTCTTCGCCATAAAATGGTTCCGGGCAGACTGGCAGATGATCTACATCTACCACCACTGGATCGGCGGCCTGGTGGGCGGGGTGATCTTTGGTATCGGCATGCTTCTGGCCGGTGGCTGCGGCTCGGGCTCGGTATGGCGGGCCGGTGAAGGCCAGTTCAAGCTCATCCTGGCGGTGCTCACCTTCTCCATGAGCAACAGCTTGTTTAAAAACTTCATCTGGACCAAGGACGTGGCCAACTCCTGGGGCAAGCCCATTTTCCTCGCTGCGGTCACCGATTACTTCTGGGCCATTGTAATCACCGCGGTGGTGATGTTGGTCTGGTGGGCGGTCATGGCCTGGAACGAAGAAACCGACAGCCTTACAATGGTATAAGGCTTACCGATTTAATAGGTAACTACCAAAAAGGAGAGACTAGCATGGCCGAATGGACGCCTGATGAGGTCTTGGATGCCCGTGGTTTGAGCTGCCCCATGCCCATCCTTAAGACCAAAAAAGTAATGAAGAAACTGAAATCCGGGCAGATCCTGGAGATCCAGGGCACCGACCCGGGCACCCGCAACGACCTTCCCGCCTTTACCGAGCGCTCCGGCGACGAGTTCCTGGGCGAGGAGCAGCAGGACGGCTACATCAGCTTCTTTCTTAAAAAGGCCTAAGCGAGCGTCACGCCAGTGACGAACTTAGGGCCGGTCCATGGCGGACCGGCCCTTGTCTTTTTCAGGGTTGGACCTAATAAAGGCTCAGGTGGGTGTGATCCTTGGTAAGGAAGAAGGACGACTGCTTCACCTTGTCGGCCCGTTCGCTGAAGCTGATAACTATCTTGTCCGGGCAATCCACCCATTCCAGGTCCTTGAGGCGGGGCAGCTCCACCAGCGGATCTATTACAAAGGCTATTTCCACCTTGGGCAGCTCGCCGGAGCCGTCCACTCCCACCAAGTCCACCCCCCCACGGGTGGAACGGGGCGGTTTCCAGCCAGCCAAAGGAGTTAGCCCCATATCCTTGACCGCTTGATATAAAAGGCAGACCAAGCCTTGACGAATCACCGCCTCCTGACGCATGGTCTGGGGAATGGCGTCTATTTCCCGGCGCATGGCCTCGGCCAGTTGCGTCAACTGCTCATTCATGTTCGCCCCTCCAGGTAAATGCCTGGGAGTAGCCTAACTCATGGCCAACAGCGAGTCAAAAACCCAGCGCACTTCCGGCAGCCCGGCCTGGCCCCTGGCCTTTGCCCTGGCTGCCGCCGCCCTTTGCGCCGCGTTGGTTTTGGCCTGGTGGGCCCAGGGAGACCGCCCCTGGCAACGGGAGGTGTCGGCCATCAACCAGGCGCGGGGCGAGTTGCTCAAACAACAGTTGTTGGCCGCGGGCCTGGCCCCGCAACGAGCCGCAGCCAGGGCCCGGGAGGTGGCCCAAGAGCCACCAAGGGTGGTGGAGGTGACCCCCAGCGCCTTTGACCGGCCCGAGCGCTGCCTCACCTGCCACCAGGGCTTGGAGCAGATCAGCCCCTCGCACCCGGTGGAGGCCATGGGCTGCGTGTCCTGCCACGGCGGCCAGGGACTAGCCCTGACCAAGGACCAGGCTCACCAAGGGCTCATCGGTGGGCGCAATCCCAGCGACTTGACTTTTGCCTGGGCATCTTGTGGGGGGCGCGGCGCGGCAGCCGGGCGCTGCCACGCTGGGCGCGAGAACCAGGCGGCGGACATGGTATACCGGGTGGAGCGCACCATCATGGCCACCATGACCGGGGTGATCACCAGCCTGCGGGTGGCCTGGGGCGCCCAGGGCGACTTCACCACCCGCCTGGCCACCACAGCCATCAGCGATCCGCGCAGGCCCTCCCCCGCCCCGCCGCGCACCTTGGCTTCGCTGCTGATGATTCCGGCAGGTCCTCCAGCCGGGCCCAATCCGGCCCAGGTGGCGGACGAACAATGGAACAAGTTCTGCGCCCGTTGCCATTTGCGAGCCTCGCGCGACGCCGGGCTTTCGGTGCACGGCCAGGGCTGCGCGGCCTGTCACGGCAGCCGGGTGCCCTCGGGCCGCTACCTGGGCCAAGACGCCAGCCTGAACCGCGAGCAAAGCGGCCACGCCGCCTATCACAAGCTGCACGAAACCCCTCCCGAGGACAATTGCTTGCGCTGCCACAACCGCTCCGGCCGCTTAGGCCTTAACTATCGCGGCTGGGTGGAGGACGAGAACGGCCGAACCCCTTGGCCCACGGGACACCCCAACCACACCCTAAGCGGTGGCCGGGGAGTGCACCAGCTACTCCCGGATGTGCACCGGGCCAAAGGCATGGCTTGCGTGGATTGCCACTCCGGACGGGAAGTAATGGGCGACGCAAGGCTCTACGCACGCATGCGCTTTCAAACCGAGGTTACCTGCGCTACCTGCCACGGCAGGGCTGACGGCCCTCCCCGTTTGGGAGCGCCAGATGACTACGCCATGTACGAAGCCACCTACGGCCCGCTCAAGAGCGGCCCGGCTTTAAACCGCGACGATCGCCTGGCCCTAAGCGCCAAGGGCCGTCCCCTGAGCAACCTGCGCCAGCAGGGCGGAAAACTGGTGCTGCTCTCTCGCAGTCAACCAGGTAAAAAGCATACCGTGCCCTTGGTGAACGCTGACCAGCGCCACCGTCTGCCTGGGCACCAGCGCCTGGCCTGCCAGGCCTGCCATAGCCGCTGGACCCCCCAGTGCTACGGGTGCCACGACTATCGCCAGGCCTCTGGCTCCATGTGGAGCTATGCGGCCCAGGGCTTCACGCCAGGGCATTGGAAAGAAAGTCGCGACCAGTACCGCTTTAGCGACCCCGTTCTGGGAGTAGACTCGCAGGACAAGGTGCGTCCTTTTGTGCCCGGCTGCCAGGTAATCTACACCGCCAACGGCCCGGACGGGGCTCCCCTGCCCGGCCACGCCCTGGAGCAGCCCCGGACCAAAGCCATCATGAACAGCATTGTGTCCACCCCACTCAGCCCTCACACCACCCGAACCGAGGTGCGCCCTTGCGAGGCCTGCCACCTTAGCGGCAAGGCCTTGGGCCTGGGTAGCGGGCCGCGTCCCTTGGGCAAGTTAACGGCCATATCCTTGGCCGACCTTCAGGGCGTGGGCTTCCCGGCTGACTGGGAGACCCTGATGGACCAGCAAGGCCGTCCAATCCAAGGCCAGACCCATGAGGGAGCCCGGCCGCTCAACACCAAAGAGCTGCGCCGGGTGCTGGCCTTTGGCCGCTGCCTGCCCTGCCACCGCCGGCCGGACGACCCGGTGCTGGCCGACCCGGCCAAGGCCTGGAAACGCATCCTGCCGGGTGGCGATCTGGAGGCCAAGCATAAGCTCATGGAAGCCAAGGCCCTCAAATGAAGCGGGTGTTGCTCATAGTCTTGACCCTGTTGGCCTTGGGCGGCGCTGCTTTGGCGCATGGTGCGGCCCAGCCGGATCAGGGGTGCGTTGCCTGCCATCCCAAGTTCACCGCGCCCATGCCACCGGCGGATCAAGGCCACGCCCTGGCCTGCACCCAGTGCCACCTGGGCCACGGCCAGGCCAAGCAGGCTGAAGCAGCCCACCAGGGCATGGTGAAAAGTCCTTCAGCCCTGGATCAGGCAGAGCGTGCTTGCGGATCCTGCCACAAGGGCTGGCCCGCCAAGGTGAAGCTCTCTCCCATGGCCACCAACATGGGAATCATCGCCCAGACCCGTTATCTGTGGGGAGCCCAGGACACGGCAACGCCCCTGTTCGCAATACGCGAGACCGGTCCCCTGGCGGCCATGCCTGATCCGCAAAAGTCGGGCCGGCCGGTAGACGACTTTTTGCGCCGCCGCTGCCTGCGCTGCCATCTGTGGAACCAGGGCGCGGATACCAAGGGCGCGCGGCGCTCGGCGGGGTGTTCCGCCTGTCACCGTCCTTATGGCCAAGAGGGCCAAGCTCCCCAGGGGCACGGCCTGACCAAGAAGGTGACGGTGAGCCAGTGCCTTACCTGTCACTCCGGATGCGGGGCCGGGACAGAGTATGCTGGGCGCACCGCCCGCGATGCCACCGTGTCGGCCCGTTTTTTGGCCACCCGGCGCGACCAACCAGAATTAATTCAGGACCGCACCTGGCGTCCCATGCGTCCGGACCTGCACTTCCAGGCGGGCCTGGCCTGTTTGGATTGCCACCCGCGTAGCGAGGTGATGGGCGACGGCAAGCTACGCTCCGCTGGATTGCAGCAGGTGGGCCTGCGCTGCTCTTCTTGCCATGGTGAGCTGGGCAAGAAGCCGCCTAATAAAGTGGTCACCGCCCACGGCGCTGCGCTGAGCAACCTGTCTTGGCAAGGCGGCAAGCTGCTGCTAAGCGGCAAGCTGGACGGCAAGCAGCGCTCCGTGCCCCTCATCGCTCGGGCCGATGCGCCGGTGGCCCACCGCATCGCCGAGCACAACAAGGTAGCGTGTCACGCCTGCCACGCCTCCTACAATCCCGGCGTTTGGGGCATGCAGGTGCTTATGGAGACCAGCACCGGCTATGCAACGCATGCGCGAATCGCCGCCCAGGGTGATCCCCAGGTATATAACCTGCTGAGCCGGGCCCTGACCCAGAGAGGCCGCGCGGTGAGCCCGCCCCAAACCCATGATTATCTGAACGGTCAGATGCGCCTCGGTGTGTGGCTGCTCTCGCCCTGGTTCCGGCGCTATGAATGGCGAGTATATGGCTTGGGGCCGGAGGGGCGCACCTATCTGCTCAACCCGCGCTTTCAATACGTGCTCACCTTGAAGAACCCCAATGGCAAGCTGACTATGCAGGCCCAGGTGCCCAACCCCGGCTTGGGGGTGACCCCTTGGAATCCCCACACCACGGCCAAGGCCACGGTGAGCTGCGCGGACTGCCACGGCTCGGCCCGGGCCTTGGGACTGGGGCTAACTTTTGTGCGTGAGGGCAAGAAAAAAGGCGAGCCGATCAAACTGGCCCCGGAGCTGTGGCTGCCCGGCGGCGAGGGCCTGACTCTGCGCGGGGGGTGGACCAAGGTGGTGGATTTGCAGGGACGGGCCTTGCAGCAGCTCCTGGTGCCCGGCTCCCGGCCTTACAACCAGGAAGAACTGCGCCGTTTGTTGCAGCCGGGCAAGAGCTACCAGCGCTGGCTGCTCAAAGCCATGGAAGAAGACTGGGCCCTTAAAAAGCCCACCAGGTGAGCCCGGCCCAGGCCAGGAGCACCGCCCAGGCGGCCAGGTCGATCCAGGACGGACGGGTGTAGGCGGGCAGCGCCGGGGCGGGGCGTTTGGCCAGCCAGGGTAAGGCAGCCAAAAGGGCCAAGGCCAGGGCGGGCAGCAGCAGCCCACCGATGCTGACCGGCAGATGGCGCAGCAACTCCTGCAGGCCCAGAAATATCCATGGGGCCTGGGCTTGATCAGCCGGGCCGCTGGACACTGGAGCCAAGGGGTAGAACACCGCGGCCAGGCCCAACAGGGCCAGGGCGATGAGGCTGGCCAACCCCTCTTTCTTGACCAGGTTGCTGCGAGTGGATTCGGTCATGTGTGAATTTTAGCCCGCTCAGCCGGCAGGTACAAGCGCCCCTCCCCTGGTGCTGTGGTATAAATTTTAAGAGACCATCCCCACAGGAGGCACCTTGCCCCAATCCCCAGCCACAACCGCGCCGGACCGACCCAGCCGCAGAGGCGTGCTCAAGCTGCTGTACGCTTGCATTTGGCTGTCCCTGGTGGGGGCGGTGGGCCTGGGCCTGGGCGCGGTGCTGCGCTTGATCAGCTCTGGGAGCGGCGCGTCACAGGCACAACCGGTGGAGTTCAACCAACCAGGCGATTTGGCCGTGGGTCAGGCCCGGGACGGCGGCCCGGTGGCCCTGGTGCGCGACGTCCAGGGCTATTTCGCCTTGAGCCTGGTTTGCCCCCACCTTGGCTGCCGCCCGGCCTGGCACCAAGACAAAGGCCGCTTTCTTTGCCCTTGTCACGGCTCAATGTTCGCCCAGGACGGGGGGCGCATCTCCGGCCCCGCTCCCAAGGGCCTCAGCCACGTGGCCCTAAAGGCCAGGGGCAACAAGCTGGTGGCCTACCCAAACCAAACGGTGGACCCGGCCACCCGGTTGCGAGCTTGAGCCATGGCCAAGCCGGGATTTTTGGAGCACATACATCCGCCGCGCATCCCGCCGGAGCGCACCTGCTTTACCTCCACCTTTTGTTTGGGCGGGTTGTCCTTTTTGCTGTTTCTGGTGCTGGGCGGCACGGGTGTGGTGTTGATGTTCTCCTATGTGCCCACGCCCCAAGGCGCGGCGGCCTTTTTCGCTCAGGAAGCAGGCGACCTGCCCTTTGCCTGGTTCTTTAGGCGGCTGCATTTCCTGGCGGGCCAGGCCATGGTCATTACCCTGCTGCTGCACCTGGCCCGGGTGCTGGCCGCCAGGGCCTACCTTCCCCCCCGCTCTCTCAACTGGCTGGTGGGCCTGATCCTGCTCCTGCTAACTCTGGCCCTGGACTTGTCGGGTTATGTGCTGCGCTGGGACGCGGCCACCCAGGGAGCGGCTACGGTGGCTGCGGGAGTAGTGGGCGAGATTCCGGCCGTCGGGCCCCTGTTCAAGCGTCTATTGTTGGGAGGGCCCACCCTGGGCGAGGCCGGGCTGCTGCGCTTTTACGTGCTGCATTGCCTGGCCCTGCCCGTGCTCACCTTGGTGCTCAGCCTGTATCACTTCTGGCGCATCCGCAAGGACGGGCGGCCCACTTCCGGGCTATAGGTTTTATCAGCGGGATTTATTTGAGCAAGATGTAGTTCACCTGAGCCACGGCCACCAGGTTCCCAGGGTCATCAAACAATTCCACGGAAACCGGACACATAGTACGCCCCACCTTGATGGTGCGGGCAGCCACGGTTAGGTCGGTGAGGCAGGGGGCCAAAAAGCGGATGTTCATATCCGTGGTGGTGAGCTTCGCCTCCGCGCCGGTCTGAGTGAGGATGGCAAAGCAGGCCGCGCTGTCGGCCACGGTCATCAACAGGCCGCCGTGAAAGGATTCGAACACCCCGTCATAGGCAGGCTTGCGGGCCACCTTGATGCGGCATAGGCCCGGCTCCAACTCCAACACCTGCATGCCCAGGGTGTCTACGATGGGAATGGCCGCCACCCTCTCCAGGATGGCCTTTTGCAAAGCTTGTTCGAGCATTCCTAGACCTTTTTTCCGTTGTGGGCCTTTGCCCAGGGGTCCAGAACCTCAATGGCCCGGGCAATGTCCTTGCCAATCTGGCTTTTGAGTTCTTCAGGGGATTCAAAGCGCTTTTCGCCCCGCAAGCGCTCCACAAAGTGCAGGCGGATGTCCTGGCCGTAGAGGTCGCCGTCAAAGTCTAGGAGATGGGTTTCCACGCTCAAGGCACCATCGTCAAAGGTGGGGTTGTTACCGATATTGTTGGCGCCCTTTAGAAAACGGCCGTCGGCCAGCTCCACCAACACCGCGTAAACTCCCGGCCCGGGGAGCAATTCGTCGCTCACCCTCAAGTTGGCGGTGGGGAAGCCCAGCAAGCGCCCTCCCCGGCCGTGACCAGCCACCACCCGGCCGGCCACCTGGTAGTGGCGGCCCAAGAGATGCCTGGCCGCCTCCATGTTGCCGTCGGCCACTTCCTGGCGCACCCTGGTGGAGCTTACCGGACGTCCATCAATGATGACCGGACCCACCACGTGCACCTGGAAGCCCCACTTCTCACCCTTGGAGCGCAGCAGGTCCAGATCGCCCAAGCCTTTGTGGCCAAAAGCGAAATCATAACCCACCACCACCTCGGCGGCCTCCAGACGGCCAACCAGGAGCTTGTCCACAAAGGCGTCGGCGCTCAGGCCGGCGAAATGCTGGTCAAATCTCAGGCAAAGGGTCATATCCAACCCATACTCAGCCATCAACTGGAGCTTCTGTTCCAGGGGAGTGATCAACGGAAGGTTCACCGCCGGGCGCAGCACCCGAATGGGATGAGGCTCAAAGGTCATGGCCAGAGCAGTGCCCTGAAGCGCTTCAGCCCTTTCCACGGCCTTGGCGAACAGAGCTTGATGCCCCAGGTGTACCCCGTCGAAGTTGCCGATGGTTATCACCGGCTGGGGGAGGCGCTCCCTCAGTTCTTCCAGACCCATCACTACTTGCATGGACGCCGCTTTCCGTTTCTCCCGCATGGTTAAAAATTGGGCGTTTTAGGCCCACAAACCCACTTGACAAGCATGGGTGGTGATTATAGACTTCGCCCTGTTATTTGACAAGTTCGCACGGCTTAAGGGCTTTTAGCGAACTTACCCGGCCGAAGTGGCGGAACTGGTAGACGCGCTAGGTTCAGGGTCTAGTACCCTTACGGGTGTGGGAGTTCGAGTCTCCCCTTCGGCACCATAAAAAGAATTTGGCCGCAATCCTCAGGGGTTGCGGCTTTTTCTTTATGGCTGGGTGCGGATAGGTGCGTGGCGGGTGCGAGGGTATCCAACTGGTTTACGGCGTCCCGGTTGCTGCCGGGGATCAGGTGCCCGTAAATATCCACCGTGATTTTGATGCTGCTATGTCCTAGTTGCTCCTTTACGTAGGTCACGGGCTGTCCCAGGGTCAACAACTGGGTGGCAAACGAGTGCCGAATATCATGAAAACGCCGATCAGGCAGCCCCGCCTTGCGCAGGGTCCGCTTGTAGTAATGGCGGATGCTGTTCTGGGCTATCGGCATTCCATCGCGGTGAAATATCCAAGGCACCACCTCGCCAAGCCCCGCCTGCATGGCCTCCCGTTTGCGCCGGGCGTTTAGCTCGCGCAGGGCCTCCACCACCTGGGCGGACATATCTACCCGTCTTTCCCGGCCAGTTTTGGTCCCGCTGGTGCGTCCGTTCTTGTATGACCTGCGGACCACCAACAGGCAGTTGTGCCAGTCAACATCTCCCCATTGCAAGGCAAGCAACTCACCCAGGCGCATGCCCGTTCTGAAAGCCACCAGGAATAACGGATAATGGTTTGGGTAATACTCCAGGCATTTGCCCAGAAACACCTGGGTCTCTTCCGGTGTGAAGGCCTGCCCCACCGTGGCCTTTTTCTGGCGGTGAATATTCATGCGCTTGGTCACGCCCTTGGCGGGGTTGCCGGATATCAACTCGGCCTCTTCCGCATAGCCCATGACCCCGCTGATCGCGTCCTTGATGATGCTCACGGAACTCTTGCTAAGCCCCTGCCGGAAGTAGAACATCAACACGTCCCGGACGTGGCGCTTTTTGATCTGATCTAGGCGCATCTTGCCCAGGCGGGGCACCACCTTGTTCTTTAGAACCTGGCTGTAGCGTTCATAGGTGCTTTGCCGGCAGAAGTTTTTGACATAATCCGCAAGCCAGAGTTGCGAATAATCCGCAAAGGTGGGCAGGGGTTCATCCTTGGGAGCATCAAGGTTGTGTTCATTAAGCACCAGCTTGGCCCGGATGATGGTGGCAGCTTCCTCCGCCTTATCTCTAGGCCCCACCTTGCGGCTGGATCGCTTGCCCTGGTGGTTGACGAAAATCCAATATTCCCCTGAGCCTTTGACCTTTTCTCGTACAGTTACGCCCATAGGCATAATCCCTCCGGTTTAATGAGCCACCCCGTCCTAGCACTCGGTGATTGGGTAGCAAAGCTCTTCTGGCCAGAACGGGATGGCATTGTGTTTTCTAGTCCAACCACTCAAAACCCAACTCACCATCTTCGTTGTACTGGTGCTCCCCGCAGAGACCTTTTGCCGGGGTTACAGGCCATACGGCCAATCCGCTTGCAGGAAGAGGTGGAAAGCGTCTGCATTGCCCAGAATCTGTTTTGGATTCATCGGGCTTCCAAAACACACAGTTTCCACAGTGGTTTGACCATATTTTTGCCGCTACCATTTCCCACCTCCCGGCATTTGGTTATGGGCAGACGCGAGAACGTTTTAAAATATCGTTTTTGAGCCGGCACACTGCAAGGACGCCCCCTAGGCGCTCTAGCACTACTTCCATCCTACCCACGCAAAGACCACTCTGCGGTCAAGTCTATTTTGAACGATTAACAATTAGGCCCAGGATTTTGAGTTGCCGCTCAGCCTCTTCAGCCGATTTTACATCATACTCTCCGCTTTTAACTCCTTTATATAATAGGAAATATAGAACACTTGCATACTTAACCGTGTTTGCAATATCTTCCTCACTTTTGGACTGGGGGCTATCTAAGTACATGTTTATTTCCATATCGGCATTCCTGTATGCCCGCTCAAGATCGATCATTCTCGCGTTGTTATCTATTGCAGACTGCAAAGCGTACAGAGCGCGGTAAGCGTCTTTAGCCGATTGAGCCCAGGCAAGATTAGCTGAGACAATGAGTGCCACCAACAGTACCAATGTAATTCTAAGACCCTTGTTTGCCTTCTCCATGGTTTGTCCCCCTTGTGTAGTTACGGCAGGCGGCTAAGTTTAACATTAAAAATACCCAACAAAAAAGATATGCGGCGGATGCCACCATCCCCCAAAATGAACCCCGCAGGCAGGGCCGCCCGGAAGGATGGAGGCTTGGACGCCGCCGCTCGCCCTGGAGAGTGCCGGGCTGAATAACGTCATATGGTCATCACCAACGGTTCGCTAAAGTCATATTCAACAGGCTTTTTCTCTCTTGCATGCAGGCCCATGGCCATGACCAGGGACACGAGTCCGTCAACGCGCTCAATTGATTTATCTTTAGCAATCTTGCGGCTCCCAGCTGGATCGACCTGGACAACCGCATTCGCGCAATTCCAGGTGAGCACCGGGTTTCCGCCATGCCTAATTTTCTGATTCAGGATCGCGGCCTCAAGCGCGTCAGTCGCCGCCCCCATGTCCTTGAAGCCTTGGCCCCAAGGTACAAGAGGCAAGCTGATCCCCTCATCGGCCAGAATCACTTGTAGGTCCTCAATTCGCCAACGGTCGAACGCAAGGCCCTTTAGGTCGTACAAGGCCGCGATTTCGCCCAGCCGGTAAGCAATGGCCCTACGGTTGATCGCCCTGCCCTCGGTTGCTTCAATTAGCCCCTTCGCATGCCAGGTGCGATAAGGCACTTTGTCGTGGTCCTCGCGCTCAGCAAGGCTTTCACCAGGCACCCAGAAAAAAGGCAGGACCGCCCCTTCATCCTCGGGAAAGAACAGCACCAGGGCCGTTAGATCGCGGGTAGAGCCAAGATCAAGTCCAGCCCAGCAAGGCCGCCCTACCAGGGCCGCAGGGTCCACCTTGCCCGCGCATGCGTCCCAGTCGGGACCTGCAATAAACCTAGTGTCGGCTTCCACCGGTTGGTTCAAGTAGAGATTGCGGAATACGCTTTCTTTGGCCGGAATACGTTGAGCCTGGGCCGCGAATTGCCTCATTTCTTCAAGAGACCGGAAGTCTCCAAGGGCGGGGTTGCAGGCCTTCCACACTTTTTTGTCCCAGGGGTCCGCGTCCAAGGGGGCGCTGAAGATGACCGGCAAAAAAGATTCGTCCTGGACCACGCCGTCAAGCACTTGTTGGCCGTAGTTCACCAACTCCGTCATTACGTGGTGGGTGTCTGAGGATTGCGTGCTAATGACCACAAACAAGGGCTCCGCCCTGGCCCCTACACCTGTGTCCAAATTGTCGTAAAGGTGCCGGTTGCGAGCCTGTGCCAGTTCGTCATAGACCACAAACGAAGGTGACAAGCCATGCGCCTTACGATCATCGCTCGACAGCGCCATGTAGACGCTGCCGGTTAGGTCATCCTCCAGGGTTTTGCGGAAGCGTTGTATATTGACGCGGGCATTAAATTCCGGGACAGCTGAGATTATGGCTTCAAGCTCATTGAAAATAATACCAGCTTGGTCTCTGTCACTTGCCGCAGAATAAACTTGTCCCCGTGGCTCAGCTTCCGGCCCAATGAGGTGGCAAAGGGCCAGAGCCGCCGCCAGAGCGGTCTTGCCATTTTTCCGAGGGAAAGTTAACAGTGCCTTACGTACCACGCGCACACCGCGCTTAGTGCGGTAAAGGGCACGTATGATTTTCTTCTGCCAAGGCCTAAGGCGGAAAAGCCGCCCGGCGTGCATTCCGCTGGTTATTGGCAGAGACTCAACGAAAAGGACAACCCTTTGGGCCCTGGTCAGCCCTGGTTTTTCCCATAAAAAGCAGTATTCGCCAGAGACCTTAGGCCCATCCTGGACCGTTTTAGTTGGCCCTGCTTTTGGCCCTCGCCGCCCCATGGTTATATTACTCTGTCCTTGGGGCCATCCACCGGTGGTACAGACTCAGTTGCGAGCGATTCTTTGCCCGTATTCCACCAATGGTCCACGTCCAATGGCCGACCCGTCTGAGGGTCCACGCGCCGGTCTCGCGGCGCATTGAATGCTCCGTTGTCCTCACGATTCGTCTTGCGAGAATGGCATGAAGCACAAAGACTTTGCAGGTTGTCCCAATCATAAGGATCGCCGCCTTTGGCTATGGCGACAATGTGGTCAACTTGCGTGGCGACGGTTGGCTTGATGCAGTGTTCACATAGGGGATTTGCCCGCAGCTTAGCTGCTCTTAAGCGCTTCCAACTCGCGCGAGAATATGAGAAGCGAGAAGACACTACCTAGCACGCCCGCGTAGCCATTGCAGGGCATCTGGCAAGGTGCTCCCCTTGGCCACCTTGAGTTGTCCTTTGGCCATAGCAGTCGCGATACGCGCGACAGCGGCCTTGGCTTGAGTCCTGCTCCAGCCGCTCTCCCTCAATGCACGCTCTAGGGCTCGCTTCTCCAAATAATCCATTCCCTATCCTTTCTGGTATTGTGGTTTGTAAGGGTTAAACATCTTGGCTTTCCTTTCATTGCCTTCAAGCGGCTCAACTGTGTTGAGCGTTATATTTCCGGGAGATAGTAAATTTATAAGAGTTATAGTTTGTGGTAATCTATTTCCCACGGTTGGGTAATCTATTTCCCATGTTGGGTAATCCATTTCCCACTTTCGTATTGGTTGGGTCATTTATTTCCCAACTTACATTACATGAGCGTTCGCGTAATTTAATGAGTGCTCATTACATGCGCCGAGCATCACTCGGTAGGCTCCCTTCACTTCGGGCATGTCCCCAATCAAGCCAACCTCATGCAAGCTCTGGAGGGCACCGCCAACTGATCTGCGATCTACGCCTGCCCATTGTGCTAGCCTGGTAAGGCTTTCATAGTTGACCCGCCTGCAAATATCCCACCGCCTATTTTGTAGGTGCTCCTCTAAATCATCTTCATGAACCCAGCCGCCCCCGTAATCGGTATCTCCATCACCATAGATTTTTGCCTTCCAGCGTAGAACCGGGTACAAAGCTCTCCCCACTGGAGTGCATCTACTCCACATACCAGAGTCTATTACTGAGTAGAAAAACGGCAGGAATCTATCGGTACCGTGTGCAGTAAAATCAGCGGTCAGTTTACGATGGTAGACATTAAAGGGGCCGCCCCTAGGATTCCGCTTTTTTGATATTGCGATAAGATCATAGGCAACCAGTTCGTTTGTAGCCCTACGGACGGCCAAGCGGCTTTTTAGCCCGGCCTTTAAACCAAGAGTTTCCTGGCTTGGCCATGCCAAACCTTCGCGATTAACATGCCTAAAGATAGTCATGAGCACTGCTTTGGCTGGCAGGCTTAGAACTGTCCAGGTGCGATCTTCGAATATCCACAATGGGAGCAAAAAATATTGACCATTTGGTGCCAATAGAACAACCTCGCGTTGTTAACTCAATCCCGCCATGACCTCATTGACGATCTCATTAACGCCTTCACCGGCATCAACCGCATAACCCAGCAACCACTCGTCTAGTTGATCCCGATTAACCAGCACGGCCCCGCCTACCCGTGAGTGAGGCAAGCCAGCCTTGAGCCAATCGCGGACCGTTCTCTCACTTACATCACATAAGAGAGCTACGGACTTTGCCCGTAACCAGGCTTTGTCACGCGGCGGTAGCATCGCCCTCACCATCAAACGAATCGCCGCCCTCACGAGGATTCCAAGATTCTATTAAGCGCACCTCGTTAACCGACAAAACTTTATGTTTCAGCGCAATTTCATGTGTCTTCCAACGGGTTTCGGGATCGCCTCTTAATAGCCCTGACAAGTCGAATTCGACGGCATGATTCTTACGTGCTTCCGAGCTAAAGCAGGAGCGCATAATCTCGGCTTCTAATTTTCTAATCCAGGGCGTCAAGGTATGCTGGGCAAACCACAAACTGGCTTGCGCAGAGTTCGTGAATGTGTTGTGCGTGTAGTCGCCAATCAACGGAGGCGGGACCGCATAAATCCTGGCTAATTCCTCGACCGTAAAACGCCTGCTGGCTAACAATTCCATGTCTTCCGGGCTGATCGATAGCGGCTTGACCTTCATGCCCTGGTCTGCCAAGATTGCCCGTCCGGCATTCTTTGAGCCTTGGTAAAAAGTTTTAAGTTGGCCCTTTAAAGCGTCACGGGCTTCCTGTGATAACTTCCCTTCCAACTCCATGGCCAGGCTTGGAGTCGCCATGTTTCGGTGCGTGGCTTCAACGTGTTCACTCAGAGCCCATGCGGCCCGCAGAGTGGCCGCAGCCCGGCTTAGGCGGGAACGGCCCAACACACCATCATCGGAGCGGTCCTTAAGAAAAAGAACATCCTCGGGTAGTAAACGAATCGTTGCGCCAGCCCTGCCCCAAAGCCCTATGGGGTCCGCGAAGTCGAACACCGTGCGGTGCGAGGGAAGCACCTGGACATTGACTTGAGACCATGGAAGGAAACGAAGCTCAGACAATACACCGCGACCGTCCCGCACGGTCCAGGCCAAACCGTTGCCAGCCAAGAGGGCAGATGCAACAAGGCTTGATACGAAGTCGGGCCAGCTTTGATACTCGGACACGCCGTCTCTCACCATGCGGGCAAGGGCGTGATCCTTTAAAACGTCCCGGCCGTTTTCGCTTAAACCGAAGACCCAAAACGGCAAGGCGCTTATAGCCCCCGCAATAGCATTGGTGCATCCCAACACGGCGGCCAAGTTTTCAGCCGCCCCCGCGTTTACGTCCGCTCCCGGCGGGGACCACATGATCTCTTGCCACAACGGCGCGACGGTTCGCTGCTCTTCTCTTCCTCGTTTGAAAAGCCGCTGGATTATGCCCATCAGATGATCTCCATGCGGCGTATGGCTAGGGCAAGGCGCACGGGAGCCTTAGATCGGGCCTGCACACTCGTCTTGTAGGCTGGCTCTCCCCCCGAAATAACGCTGATCTCGGCAAGCTCCAGTGAGGTCAGATCGCGCCGCTTGCCGTTCCAACGCTCACCGCCGGGATTCACCCGAAAGCCAATGCTCATTCCCGCCAAGTCCCCGCGCTCTGCCAGAGCCAACAGGTCCGCCCCCAAGGTGGTCTGAGGCAGATCGACCTCAAAGCCCAACCCCGCCGGAGTTTCAGCCAAGCGCAAGGTCTTGGAGCGAGTCCGCCCCAGGAGCTTTGAGGGGTCATGGTCTGCTAGGCAGGCCACGTCTGGGCCTTTCGCCAGACAGGCGGAAAAGGCCCCTGGCAGCACTCTCTCCTCGAAGTCCAGAATCCGGGCAGGCTGATTGAAGGGCACGGCTAAGCCCGTCAGCTTCCGCCCCAATGCCCTGATTTCTTCGGCTACTCGCCGTTCAATGTTTTCCATGCTCATCCCGCATTGGCTGCTCATCAGGCCAGGGCCGCCACACCCTAGCGACCGGGCGGGGCAGGCCCCGCCACGGTTTCGCATGCCCCGTGCTGACCAAGACCGCCACCGGCCAGGCGCGGGAGGGGAGAGAGCCCCCGCTGGGACATGCGGCTTTATCCACGTTCGTCCAGCACCACGAAGGGAGAAACCGTTGCACCACCGTTGTAGGGAGTTTGGGCAGAGGACCAAATGGGCTGGCCTCCAACCCGCCAGATGTAGCGGAAGAGCGTTTCCGCATAATCAAATCTGAGGTGGATTGAAGACTGCCCCTGAATCCCGGAACGCTCGACGACAAGGAATTGGCTAAGGTCCGCGAGAATGATGTCGCCCTGCTCACCAAGGGCCGGGAGCTGCTCAACCGTGATGACCGGGCGGCCAAACAGCGAAGCATAGGGAGTGGCGGAAGCACCGCCAGCGGGCATAAATACAGGCTGCCCGGCAACCCCGACACCCAAGGTCATCTGATAGAGCTGCGTTTCCGTGCCAGGGCCAACGAGCCACACGGCCTTGCCCCGGCCACGCGGCCAGAGCCGCGCCCACATGGCCAGACAGTTTTCATAAACAATGGTGTCCGCATCCTGGCCAATCTCCTTGGCCACGCTCACCAGCGAGGGAGAGTTCAGAATGCCGAGCATTTCGCCCGTGCCAGTGCCGTTGATGACCTCATTGACGGCTGCGAATTCAAGCTCCGCACGAGCGAGGGTGGGAATGGTGGTGCCAAGGGCCGGTGCATCGTCAAGCAGTTCATCAGTGGCGGGCACCATGACCACCAGCTTGTCGGCCTTCACGGAGAGCCGCTTGAAGGCCGACAAGCTTTTGGTGATCTGGTCGCCCTCGGGCACCCGATAGGCCAAGGTGCCACCGTGGCGGCTACCATCCACGCGGCTGCTCTCGTCCACATAAGGGAACTGGATATTGCCTGTCTGGCTTGGAACCCTCTGACACAAGTTCAGGACCGGGTTGGCCTCCAAGATTGGCTGGAGCAAGAGGTTTGACTGCTCAGGTGGCACAACAAAGCCACCATCCGAACCAATGCCCTCAGACATGCCGTAGGCACGGGTCTCCAACCCACGACCGCCCGGGGTCATCTGGTGGGCGACCGACTGAAGGAACTGCCCGGCGCGCAGCTCGGCAGGCTCCTGGGGCTCCCGCTGTTCACCCACCGGAGAGCCCTGGGTCCGGCGGTCAATGTCATCCTGCTTGGCCTGGGCGCTAACAAGCGAATCTAGACGCCCGATCTCCTCGGTTAAGGCCTGGTGCCGGGTTTCCTGCTCTGCCGACAGGTAGCCGTCCGCACCCGCAGGGGCCGCCAGGATCGCCTTGCCCTCTTCGGCAAGCCGGGTTCTTTTCTCTAAAAGTTCGTGAAGCTTCATGGACTCGTCTCCGTATGCGAGACGAGCCCGAGTTTGGGGTGGTCTGGCTGGTTTTCAGGCGGGGCCCCTTAGGGGCGCGGCCAATCGATTGCTATCTTTTGGGCAAAAACGCCCTGATTGTTGCCAAAACTGCTCTATAAGCGTCAAGATTATGCCGTTGAAGAGCCCGTAACAGGGCCCCAGGATCAGTTTTTTCGCTTTTGGTGGGCCGTTGGCCCTGAGTGGGCACGCTACTCATCTTCTTCACCATCAAACAGATCAAGGTTTCGGAAAACTTCTTCAACCACCCGGTTAGCGACCAGCGTGGATAACACAACCACACCTGCGGCAACTAGCTCGTCAGCTCTGTTGTCAACGTGCGCGGGCAGTTTTTGGATGTAGTAATCCCAGCCACCCTGGGCCTGTTCGCTTGGCCAGAACAGAACGAGAGAAAGTCGCGTAGAGGCAAAGAACATTTCGACGGGAACGTTTCTGTAAACTCTCGCCACTCCACCCGCCCCAAAACTGTGCGCGGACAGGAAGTCTTCAGCAATTTCAAACGCCCGAGCCACGGGAACGCAGGAGGAAATGAGGTGCCTAGACAATGCGGCACGTACAACGTCCAGCACCGAAAAACGACGCCAGCTTGCCCCCTCCCTCTTTTCCTCGGCATCAAACCCGATACCATAGCGCTTTCCACGATCCAACCAACCGCGTAAGGTCTTGGGGGGAACACCGGCAGCTAAGGCGGCCTCCGTAAATGTGAACCGTCCCTCGGTCATCTGGTTCATTTTTAAGCCCTCCGAACAATCAGACTCATAAAAACTTCCACTATGGTGTCACTTTTACACCATCCAGTATGGGGGTGGCAACCCGCTTTGGGCACTTTTCGGCACTTTTTTGACGCTCAGGGCGTTTTTTTTCAAAAAAATCGCCCCGGCCAAGCGGCCAGGGCGATTAGTCGGTATTCAAAATGAAAAGCGGCAAGACGGTGGACATAGAGACCAGAAAGGGGATCAGGTACTAAAACCCCCTAAATATTTAAAAATCTCACGCAAAAATAACAATTCCATTTTGGCCCTCAATTTTTCAACATGGTATCTTCTGATATATGTGATACACGCCAGAAGATTCTCAACGATATCTCCCGGGTCCATTTGGTACTGGTCCTTATACTCCTTTGCTTTCAGTTCCAACCTTTTCCAGGTTTTGTGGCTCACCTCAACCTTAACCTCTTTGTCCCCGAAGCCATTCTCTATGTTATATATACCGGCTAACGAATATTGCTCATCAATACACTTAATGGCATCATCTTCTTGTGTCTGTTCATCTTCTTGTGTTTGTTCATCTTTTTGTGTTTGTTCCTCTTTTTGTGTTTGTTCCTCTTCTTGGTGGCCTGGTGTTTTTCCTCCGGACGCACGTGCTCTGAGAGGAATTTCGCAAAAATCAAGCAAGGCTGTAATCAAGTCCCCATGAGATAAGACAAGCCCAGGACGCCCCTTCTTAATTTCTTCTGCTAATTCAGTTAATTTTGTCTCTGACCTTTGGCTAATCCGAATGGTCCGTTTTTCCTCGCTCATTTCTCACCCCCTAGTGGTGGGCAACATTGCCATATTGACTATATAGTTCATGGGTAATTACGATTGCAACCCTATCGCGGGCCTTGCAAATCGCGGAAATCGGGTGCGGGTAGGTGCATTTTTGGTGCAAAAAACACCCACCCCCTAAGGGGTGAGTGTTAATGATATCAACAGGTTACCGCCTAACCTCCGGTTCTCCCCTTCGGCACCAAAGCACAAAAAGCGCCAATCCCATTCATGGGGTTGGCGCTTTTGCATGAAATTACCCCCAAAAGGTTTTTTAAGGCCTAACGTAACCAATTTGTCCGGCAAATCATCTAATATTAGCTTTTACTGATAGTAATTAATAGCTATACTCTGGCATATAGAGACAACAGCACTGTTCGGCAAAGCCGCATAAGGAGATAAATAGCGTGGTCCGCGCAACAAATGCATGTCTGGCATGTCTACTGCTTGTTTTGGTGGGGGTGCTTCCGGCCAGGGCGGATATCATCCAGACCCAAACCTGGGGTTCATTGATCCCCCCTGAGACCGTATCGCTTACTTTCAACAAGTACGACGGCAGCCTTGGTGATCTCACCGGCATAGCAATCGAGTTGAGCATCAGCACTGTTGGCGGCTTGGCCGAGGTGGACAACGAAAGCGCTTCAGCGGTTTCGGAAACAGTCAGCTTTGGTACTTCCGGGGAGTTGGATTATTTCGGCTCCACAGTGACCGTCCCGCTGCAGTTGGCGCTCACCACCACCCAGGCTTATGTGTCTCAAACCTTTACCCTGGACCCTGATGACGGCGACGGTATAGGCGTGCAGAGTGGTGGCGGCGATTATGCCTCGTTGGCCGGCGGCACGGTGACCAACTCCGCCTCTGCCGACGTCAATTCCGGGGTGTGGTCAGAATACGTTGGTACGGGTACTTACGACATCCTGCTGAACATCTCCACCTTCTTGGAATTAAGTGCTTCTGGCGGAGTGTCCCAGGGCAGTACCCCACCCGATGCCAGCGGTTATGTCACCGTGACCTACAAGGGCGTAAACGCACCCTCCGAAGGTGCCCCTGAGCCGGCCAGCCTGCTTTTGCTGAGCAGCAGCCTGGGCGGATTGGCTCTCTGGCGTTACCGGCGAAAGCGCCACGGTCATCGGATCGATAATCAAGCCTAATTAAGCGCAACATCGTAAAGTAAAACCAGCCGTCCTCTCCCCCTTGGAGCCAGGGCGGTTGTTTTGTGTTTTATGGAATTACCCATGTCCCCAAATATTAGCCCAACCAGTCCCAAGCTTTTGGCCTGCTTATCGCTGCTGGCCCTGCTTCTGCTGTTACCTTGCTTGGGCACTCCGCCTGCCTTGGCCCAGCCGTCGGACAAAGATCTGGACCCAGGTGTGAAAATGAACTTCCTGATCATGGAGGGGGGTTATTTTCGCATCGAGCCGGAGCAGTATATGCGCGAGGGGATCCAGGCATCCATAGTGGACAACTATCCCTTGGCCGTGTACCTGCTCAGCAAGGCCATCGACTCCGGCGGCCTGTCTTTGGACAACCTTTCGCGGGCCTACGTGGCCCGGGGCATCTCTTACCAGGGCATGGGAAAGCTCAAAGAGGCGGTGCGTGACCAGGCCAAAGCCCTGGAGGCCGCGCCCTCCAGCCCCACGGCCCATTATCACCTGGCCAACGCGCTCAAGGATATTAACAAGACCACCGAGGCCATCATCGCCTTGAACCAGGCGGTCACCCTAAAGCCCAACTACGCCAAGGCCTATCTGTTGAGGGGACGCATCTGGATGCAGCGGGGCGACTATGCCTTGGCGGAAAAAAACTTCGGCAAGTGCATATCCTACGATTCCAGTGTCTCCGAGGCCTTTTTGCAGCGCGGCCAAGCCAGGCGCAAGCTGGGTGATCTGGACGGAGCCATGGCTGATTTCAAGGAGTACTCCCTACGCAACCCCTTGGATGACAAGGTCAAGCAGTTCATCATCAAACTGGAGTATGAGCGCAAGGGCTAAAGACTCTACGAGCCCTCCCCCTCTTCCCCTGCATCGTCCATTTTCAGCTTGGCGTAATAGACGTCGGACAAATAAATCGCAGCCAAGGGGTTGTGTCCGGTCACCCTATCTTTTACCGCCAGCACCGTGGTGGGGGCCTTGGCATGGCTCAAAAACAGCGAGTCATGCCCCACGCACAGCCCCAACAGCACGTTAAGATCAGTACCAGCGCGGTTCATCAGCTCGGCTTGAAACACCGGGTTGCAAACCGACTCAAAGCCACCTTGGCGAATCTTGTCCTCATCGCTCAGGCCCAGCATCTCCTTGGGCGTGGCTCCGGCCTTGCACAGGGCTGACACCACATCCAACCCCTTGCCCTTGAATATCTCCTCCACCTTGGCCGCTTCGTTGACCAGGCCCAGGCAAAAGGCCAGGCCCAGCTTGGTGTAGCCCATGCGGTGGGCGAACTCCCATATCTCCTGGATGCGGGTCTTGCTGGGCTGCAATACATAGGGCCTCTGGTGCCGGTTCGCATAGCAGGCCGCCTCTTGCAAGGATGCCTGGCGGGCGAACTCCATGACCTTGGGATCGTCATATTTGGCGTTGGCCGCCTGCAGGGCCTCTGCCTGCTCCTGGGTGGGACAGTTGTTGCCACCTACCCCATCCGGGGTCACGCAGGCCCGTTTGGACGTGGCCACACGACAAGAAGCGCAAGTGGGGTCCGAGGCCTTTTCCTTCTTTCCCATGAACGATTTCCTCCCCAGTTTCAGTATGAATATTGGTAAAGCCACCGGCTCCTGCTTGTGCGCAAAGACCCTGAAAACCCAGGGGCGTCTTTGCTATGATAAAAGCCTGGCCGGTATTCAATTTCACTACCTTAGCACACACTGTCCCCGACCAGTCGGATTACAGGTAGGGTCTTCACCCGCCGAATTGGGGGTTACCCCCCATGGCCAGGAGGAAAAACCTTTATCTACAATTTTCACGAGCCTTTCACCGCTCTCAGTTCCCCTCGGCGCGGCGCCGCCGAAGGATTGAGCCGTGGTTTATTTAGTATCAGCCAGCGTCGCCGCAATAGCGGCGGGAAAGGATCGAGATATGGCCACCTATGAGGAGGTGTTCCGGCGCAGCATGGATGATCCCGACGGATTTTGGGGGGAAGCGGCGGAAAATATCACCTGGGTAAAAAAGTGGGACAAGGTACTAGACGACAGCAACAAGCCCTTTTACCGCTGGTTTACCGGAGGGGAGCTGAACACCTGCTATAATGCCGTGGACCGCCATGTATTGGCGGGCCGCGGCGATCAGGCGGCCATCATCTACGACAGCCCGGTTAGCGACACTGTCCAGAGAATAACCTACTCCCAGTTCCAGGACCAAGTTTCCCGTCTGGCCGGCGGCCTAGTCTCCTTGGGGGTGAAAAAGGGCGACACCGTGGTCATCTACATGCCCATGGTTCCCCAGGCCCTAACGGCCATGCTGGCCTGCGCCCGCATCGGAGCCGTTCACTCGGTGGTGTTCGGCGGCTTCGCGCCCAAAGAGCTGGCCATCCGCATCGACGATGCCAAGCCCAGGGCCATCATCAGCGCTTCCTGCGGCATTGAGGGCAAAAAGATCATTGCCTACAAGCCGCTTTTGGACCGGGCCATCGAGCTGGCCGCTCACAAGCCAAGCAATTGCATCATCCTCAAGCGGCCCCAGGCCGAGGCTGAGATGACCTCCGGCCGGGACGTGGACTACGACGAGCTTCTGGAGAAATCCCAGCCCGCCGACTGCGTAACCCTGGCGGCCACCGACCCCTTGTACATCCTCTACACCTCGGGCACCACCGGAGTGCCCAAGGGCATTGTGCGCGACAACGGCGGCCACGCGGTGGCCATGTACTGGACCATGAAAAACATCTACGACGTGGAGCCCGGCGACGTATACTGGGCGGCCAGCGACGTTGGCTGGGTGGTGGGCCACTCCTACATCGTCTACGCCCCTCTAATTTACGGCTGCACCACCATCGTCTACGAGGGCAAGCCGGTGGGCACCCCGGACGCCGGGGCCTTCTGGCGGGTGATCGACCAGCACAAGGTCAAGGTGCTGTTCACCGCGCCCACCGCCTTCAGGGCCATCAAGCGCGAGGACTCCAAGGGTGAGCACCTCAAAAAATACGACCTGAGCAATTTTGACGCCCTATACCTGGCCGGCGAGCGCACCGACCCGGACACCTACCAGTGGGCCGCCGACCTATTGCAGCGGCCGGTCATCGACCATTGGTGGCAGACCGAGACCGCCTGGGCCATCGCGGGCAACTGCCGGGGGATCGAGCTTCTGCCCATCAAGCCGGGCTCCGCCACCAAACCGGCCCCCGGCTTTAACGTGAAAATACTCTCGCCGGACAACGAGGAGATGCCGCCCAATGAGCCGGGCGTGGTGGCGGTTAAGCTGCCTCTGCCGCCCGGCACCCTGCCCACCCTGTGGCAGGCGGACCAGCGCTTTTTGGAGTCCTATTTGAACCCCTTCCCCGGCTACTACTTCACCGGCGACGAGGGCTACATTGACGACGACGGCTACGTGTTCATCATGGGCCGGGTGGACGACGTTATCAACGTGGCCGGCCACCGTCTGTCCACCGGAGCCATGGAAGAGGTCATAGCCACCCATACCGATGTAGCCGAGTGCGCGGTCATCGGCGCGGCCGACTCGTTCAAGGGTCAGCTGCCGGTGGGCTTCGTGGTGCTCAAGGCGGGGGTGGACCGTCAGGCCGAGGAGCTGCAAGCCGAGCTGGTGCAGATGATGCGCGACCAGATCGGCGCGGTGGCCTCGTTCAAGAAGGTGGCCGTGGTGGCCCGCCTGCCCAAGACCCGCTCGGGCAAGATCCTCAGGGGCACCATGCGCAAGATTGCCGACGGGGCCAAATACACCGCCCCCTCCACCATCGACGATCCAGTGAGCCTGGATGAGATCGGCGTGGCCCTCAAGGGCATCGGCTACCCACAAAGCGAGTAGGCGCACAACAACACCCAAAACAACCGCCCCGGGCCGTAGTGCCTGGGGCGGTTTTTTGCCTGAAATGCTTTGCCCTCTGTTTGGATGGCAGCCTAGTCAAAGAAAATCATAACTGCCACTGGGAGCGAATTGGTTCGTCGATGTCTTTTTCATGCTGCACTATCGCGGCAATTGCCGCCTTCAGCCCCTCCACCTGGGTTTCCAGCGACATGCTGGGCATGCCTATATTGGCCTCCAAGGCGGCGGTCGCCGGCAAAGAAGGCAGGTGGATCCATCCCGCCCGGATGTGCAGCTTGCGCTGGGCAATATAATGGAGCACGCCGTACATCAGCAGGTTGCAGCCAAAGGTCCCGGCGGTGTCGGAGATGTCGCTGGGGATGCCCGCTCGGCGCATGGCCTTGACCATGGCTCGTATGGGCAGGGTCGCGCGGTAGGCTACCGGCCCTCCGGATACTATCTCTTTGCCTTGGGGCCGAGAGCCGACTTCATCACCCATATCGTAGCGGGTTGCGTCGATTAGATTCTGGGCAAGTCGTTCAACAGTCAGCATGCTGCGGCCGTTAAACTCTCCCAGCATGATCACGATATCAGGCGATATCCTGTCTATCTCCTTGGTCACCGCATCAATCATTTCCGCAAAAATACTAGGCGCGATTACCGTATTGATGGTCGCCTGGGTCACGGTTTTACCATCCAGCGCCTTGGCCACTGCCTCGGCTGGATTAGCCGAGCTGCCGGCCCAATCGCCAAAACCTGATATCAGTATCTTATGCACTTGCTACCGCCTCCCAGTTCCCCGTCTATATAACTCTTGAGAATTCTAGTTTATTATAGCAACTGTTGAGGTTGCGGTTTTTACACCACGCCTTGCGCCTCCCCTTACCTGGCCCTATGTTTATTAGCGTTGTCTGATTGAGCAATCTCTGCTGGGAAGTGATATGCAGCGCCTTTGGGACCTGATTCGCGATCGCAACTTCGTCTTTCTCGCCGCCCTGGTGCTTGGCTTGGCCGCGGGCCACGGCGCGGTCTATACCCAGCGCCTGGTGGTGCCCGCTCTAGCCGTGGTCATGACCTTGGCCACCCTTTCCATTTCCGGCCAGATTTTCAAATACCCCCGCGTGCTCATTCGCCCGGCCCTGACCGGCCTGATCTTGAGCTATATCTTGCAGGGCGGGGTGATTCTGCTCTTGGCCTGGTGGCTGGTTGACGATCCTGCCTATTTCCAGGGACTGGTGGTGTTGGCCGCGGTGCCCCCGGCGGTGGTGGTGATGCCCTTGGCCGTGGTTTTGGACGGTGACCCTGACTACAGTCTGGTGGCCCTGTCCGGGGCCTACCTGGGTGGTCTGGTGCTGATACCGCTTACTTTTTTAGCCTTTTTTGGAAGCGAACATCTTTTCCGCCACGAGCTATTCATCATCGTGCTTATGCTCATCGCCGCGCCCATGGCTATCTCGCGCTTTCTCATTTGGCGCGGCTGGGAGGGGCCTCTCCTGCGTTGGCGGGGGGGTATCACCAACTGGGGTTTTTTCCTGGCCCTGTACACCATTGTGGGCCTAAACCGTCATGTATTCCTGCATGAGCCTTGGGCCCTGCTCCACCTGATCTTTCTGGCCCTGGCCAGCAGTCTGATTTTGGGCGAATTGGTGATGTGGGTTGCCCGCCGCCGGGGAGTGCGCTTGCGCCGAGCCAAGGCTCTGATGATGATTGCCAGCATGAAAAATTACGGCCTGGCCTCGGGCCTGTGCCTGGCCCTGTTCGGCTCGGCCGCCGCAGTGCCCACCACCGTGGCCACCATCGTCTTTGTGCCTTATTTGTTGTGGATAAGCTGGCGGCTGAAGGTAGGTAGGTCTTAGAAAAAAGTCGGGGCAACCTTCCACCGGCCTTTGTCTTTCTAGTGCTCAACAATTACGGCGGCACAGCCAGGCGTCGACAGACAAGGCGTCTGGCTAGCGAGGGCCGGAGGCGTAGCCTAAGCTACGTCGAGGCCCGAGCGAAGCCAGCAACGCAGTATGCCGGCGTCTGGCGCAGCCGCCCGCCTAGTCCCACTTGCGGCGGTCGTCAATAACCTTACACCCCTCCGGCAAACTGCCCGGCTCATTAAAGTTCACCTGGCCCTTGACCCGGAGCACTTCCTTGATCTCCTTTTCCAGGCCTGCCCGGAGCATCTCCCGGTCCGCAGAGGGCTCGGCCAGCTCGCAGACCAAAGTCATCACATCCTGGTTGGCCTCGCGGGTTACCACCAGTTGGAACATGTTCACCTGAGGGAACTTGGCCGCCACCTGCTGTACGCCCGAGGGGTGCACGAACATGCCCCTGACCTTGGTGACCTGGTCTACCCGGCCCATGATGCGGGTCAGCTTGGGGCTGGTGCGGCCGCAGGCGCAGGTGTCGGTGGTATAGGATGATAGGTCTCCGGTGCCAAAGCGAATAAGGGGATAGGCCTTGTCGAATATGGTGGCCACCACCTCACCGGGCTCTCCCTCGGGAACCGGCTGACCGGTTTCAGGGTCCACTATCTCCACCACGCAGTCCTGGGCAAAGTGCATACCGCCCATGTGGTAGCACTCATAGGAAAGGCAGCCCACGTCGGCGGTGCCGTAGCTTTGGCGAATTATCATGCCCAGGCGCTCCTGCAGGGAAGCCCTGAGGCTCTCGGGCAGCATCTCCGCGGCCACAAAGGCCACTTGCAGATTCAAATCGCGCAAAAGGTCCAAGCCCATTACCTCGGCCTTGTCGGCCAAGGCAGCCAGGAAACTGGGGGTGCCCAGGTAGCCCTGCACCTGGAGATCCTTCATTATCTGCACCTGAAGCTCGGTGTTGCCCACGCCGGTGGGAACCGACACCGCGTCCATCAGGTTCAAGGCCTCGTCCAGGTAAAATGCAAAAGGCACCATGTTGAAGTTAAAGGTGACCTGGGCCACGTCGCCGGGCCGGAAACCGGCGGCGAAAAATGCCTGGGTCCAGCGGTCATCGCTAAAGCGCTTTTCACCGGGCTCGTAAATGGGGCCTGGCGATACGTAGATGCGCCTCATCTTGGAAAGAGGCACCCCCACCAGTCCGCCAAAAGGCAAATCCTTTTGTTGCAGCTCCACCAGCTCGCCCTTTTCGGTAATGGGCAGCTTGGCCAACTCAGCCACGCTGGTCACGTCGCCGGGCTCGGCTCCCACCGAGGCCATCTTGTCCTTGAAGGCCGGGGCGTTGGCATAGGCATGGGCCACTATCTCGGCCACCTTGGAGTCCAGGTACTCTTGACGCGCCTGGGGATCGATGGTCTCCAGTTCCGGCCGCCAATATCCCTTGATTCGCTCTTGTTCGGACATCGCTCCCCTCTCAATCCAAAAACCAGGGCCAGTGGTGCAAGCCGGAGCAGTCGACCCCTTGACTTATATGGGCGCAGCCAGGCATGGGTAGACCAGGCATCTGACAAGAAACGGCCAAAGGCGTAGGTTGACCCACGTCTAGGCCGGGCCGCTGCCGGCAACGCAGTATGCCGGTGGCCGGCTGGGCCCGTCTAAGTCAGCCAGCGCTTGCGCCGCTTGTAATGCTTCACGTCGCGGTAGGAGCGCTTGGTGCCCACGTCGGTCATGCCCAGGTAAAACCGCTTGACGTCCTCGTTGTTCTTGAGCTTGTCGGTGGTGTCGTCCAGGACGATCTTGCCGTTTTCCATGATGTAGCCATGGTCGGCGATGTTGAGTGCCATGCGGGCGTTCTGCTCAACCAGAAGGATGGTGGTGCCCAGCTCCTTGTTGAGCTTGACGATGATATCAAATATCTCGCTGACCAGCAGAGGGCTCAGGCCCAGAGAGGGCTCGTCAAGCATCATCAGGCGAGGCTTGGCCATCATGCCCCTGCCGATAACCAGCATCTGCTGCTCGCCTCCGCTGAGGTAGCCGGCCAAGCCGTTCTCGCGCTCCTTGAGGCGGGGGAAGTAGTGGTAGACCTGATTGATGCGCTTGTCCAACTCACCCCGGCTGCAACGCTGGGTGTGGGCCGCGGCTACCAGATTTTCCTTGGCCGTGAGATCCTCGAATACCCGGCGGCCTTCCATTACCTGGAAGATGCCCCGCTTGACGATGTCCTCCGGCTCCATACCGTTGATCTTGTCGCCGCCGAACTCGATGGTCCCGTCGGTGACCTCCCCCTCTTCGGTCTTGAGCAGGCCACTGATGGCCTTGAGGGTGGTGGTTTTACCGGCCCCGTTGGCCCCCAAGACAGCAACGATCTGGCCTTCTTCCACGGTGAGCGACATGCCCTTGAGCACCAGGATCACGTCGTCGTAGATGACCTCGATGTTGTTTACCGACAACAGCGGCATCGCGTCTTCCTTCTGGCGGTTATGACAGGCGGGAGGCCCGGGGGCCTCCCGCCGCATGGTTTGTTACCAGCCGATGTATTCCTTCTGGCGCGGGAAGTTCACATCCTTGACCAGATAGATCTTGCCGTCCTTGATGCCACCAATAGCCATGGTGGTGTTGGGGCGGTGGTCGGTGGAGGTGTAGGTGATGGGGGCGCACAGCCCGCCGGTATTAAAGTCCTTGAGGGTCTCCAAGGCGGCCTTGAGGCCCGGGCCGTTGAGCTTGCCCGCGGCCTTGGCCTTTTTCAGGCCCTCGACCATGACCATCATAGACACCCAGCTCTTGACGTAGTGCAGGGTGTAGGGCTTGCCGCCGGCCGAAGCCACCACGTCCTTCATGCCGGGCACGTCGGCGCCAAAGGGCGCCACGGGCAGCATACCAAAGGCGCGGCCTTCGGCGGCCTTGCCAGCCAGGCGCGACAGGTTCTCGTCAAAGCCCCAGCAGTTGATCATGAACTTGGTGC
>JAHLLJ010000221.1 GCA_020444205.1 Deltaproteobacteria bacterium
CTTCTCCACCTGGGTCACCCCGCTGGGCACCCCGATGAGCATGCGCGGCTTCATAAAGCCGGTGGCCGACTTCACCTTGAGAATAAACTCGCGGATCATTACCCGGGTCATGTCGAAATCGGCGATAACTCCGTCCTTGAGGGGTCGGGCGGCCACCACGCTGGGGCTAGTGCGTCCCAAATACTGCTTGGCGTCAAAGCCCACAGCCAAAGGCTTGCCGCTGTCACGTTTTAGCGCCACCACCGAGGGCTCGTTGAGCACCACGCCCTTGCCTTTGACGAAAATGAGGGTGTTGGCCGTACCCAAGTCCATGGCCAAGTCTTTGGAAAATAGACCCAAGAGTTTGCTCAGCACAATGTTACCTGCCTTTTTCCGCCCCCCACTGGGGCATGGCTCAGCCTAAAACGAGGCCAGACGATAATGGGCCAGGGTGGCGGCCACGCGGTGACCGGCCAGTTGCAGAGCCCTTTCCTCTTCCTCGTCGATAGAGCGTTCGGTTTGGCCGGCAAAGGCCCACACTCCCACCAGCCGCCGCCAAGCCAAAAGCGGCACCCCCAAAAAGGCATTGTAGCCTCTCAGGGGCTCGTCCGGGGAAATGAGGTAGGACTTGCCCTGCCCTGGGCGCATGCGGCGGTGAGTCAAGGGCCGGGCCTCCCTGAGCACCCAGCCCACCAGGCCCTGGGTTACCGGGAAGGAACGGCCCCGCAGGGTAGCCACACTGGGCCCCTGCACCGCCTCCACCCAAAATTGTTTGCGTCCAGGGTGCAACAAACACAAAAAGCCCATGGCCAGGCCGGTGAAGCGCCGTCCGGCGTCTAATATTTCATCGTAAAGCTCGCGGCGGCCGCTAAAGCTGAGCGCCGCGTTTTCAATGTCATAGAGCAGATCCAGGATGCGCCCGTAGAGCGCCTCCCGCGCGCAGGTCTCCTGCTGGACCACGATCTGCCCCATGAATACCGCGAAATCGCGGATGATTTTCTTCTCGCGCTCGCCGAAGATCTGGCGCTGCTTGGTGTCCACCACCAAAACCCCAAGATCGCCCACCGGCATGCCCACAAAGGCCTGAATGCCCTCATTGGCGTGATACAGGCCGGTGGCCTCGGAGCTTTGCTTGTAACGGTCCACATCCACCGGGCGGTTGTGCTTGGCCACCCAGCCCACCAGGCCCTCGCCCATTTGCACCGGGTCTTCTGAGCGGAAAGAATGGCCCATGGAGTGCCAGGCGGCGGCGTGTAGCTGCTGGCCGCCGGGCTCGCGCAGATAAAGGGCCACGGTGAAGGCCTCGGTCAAATTGGCCAGCAGGTCCACCGCGTCTTTTAAACCATGACGGGACTGCGTGGGGAGGCGACCGGGCAAGGCCGTGGGCTCAGCAGCAATCGCCGCAGAAACTGCCATAAGACCGATCATAACCGCGCTCACCTTCCTCGGTGAAAAAACACCCTGGAATCTGGCGCATTTTTCGGTGATAGGCCACACACTGGCAGCACAGGCCCGTCTTGTCGCAGGCACTGTAAGTGCAGGTGCATTGGGCCAAATTGGCTTGCAGATTGGGGCAAGCTTTTTTCATTTTTTCATAATCGGCCACGAATCCGGCTCTCCAGTTGAGAAAAACGATTTATAACTGGCCGTTAGCCCTTGGAACCACTCTATATAGTTAGTATATTTGTGTCAACCACAAAATAATGGGGTTTGTGCCTAAAAAAACTGTAAAATTGGCCTTGCCAGGCGCCAAGAAAGGAATTATTACTAACCTATGCCTGAACTACCCGAAGTTGAAAGCGTTCGCCGCACCCTGGCTCCGGACCTCCTGGGGCGCACCCCCAGCTCGCTGCGGGTGGGATTGGCCAAGCTGGCCAGGCCCACTCCCCAGGCCCTTGGCGCGGGCATCAGGGGCCAGAGCATAACCGAAGTGGACCGCCACGGCAAACTGCTTATGCTGCGCATGGCCGGCGGCGGTACCTGGGCCATTCATCTGGGCATGACCGGGCAGGTAATAATTGCCGACCAACGGCCCGACGCCAAGCACATCCACATCACCGTGGGCTTTGACGACGGCGGCAAGCGCCTGTACTACCGCGACCCCCGCCAGTTCGGCTTCATGGCCTGGTGCCCGGATCAAGCCACCCTGGACGCCGGGCCTCTGGCCAACATGGGCCCCGACGCCCTGGGCATGCCCTTGGAGGTGTTTCTAGAGCGCCTTTCCGGCAAGGGCGGCAAGCTCAAAAGCGTGCTCCTGGACCAGCGGGTGCTGGCCGGGGTGGGCAACATCTATGCGGACGAGTCCCTGCACCGGGCAGGTCTGCACCCCCTGGCCCGCCCGGCGGACCTGAGCGAGGCCCAATTGACCGCCCTGCACCACCACCTGCAAGAGACCCTGACCGAGGCCCTGGCCCGGGGCGGCTCGTCCATCAGCAACTTTGTGGACGCCCATGGCCGGCCCGGCACCTTTCAGCACGCCCACCGGGTGTACAAGCGCGGCGGACAGGCCTGCAATGAGTGCGGCTGCGAGATCGAGCGCATCGTGGTGGCCGGGCGCTCCACCCACTTCTGCCCCCATTGTCAGAAATAGCTCCTTTGACCGTTTCCCCGCTGAGTGACATAATCCTGGTCAACCTCAAGCGGGAGAACGAGCTTGTCCTGGCCCAAATACCTGCCCTTTTGCCTGATGCTGATTCTGGCCACGGCCTCGGTTGCCCTGGCGGCGGAGCCCAAGGCGCCCGCCAAACCAGCACCAGTGGTGTTCAGCGATCAAACCTATGACTTTGAATTGCGTCGGGCCCTGGGCTACGCCATTTCCGGCGGCGCGGACCTGAACGAGGTCCTGGCCGCGGCCCATAGCATCAAGCCCGGAGACGGCGACTCCTGGTACCGCGCCTGGTTTGAGCTGGCAAAGCGGGTGCAGGCCACGGGCGAGTCTTCCCTGGCCATGGGGCGCATGGTTTCGGCGCGCGAGGCTCTTCTCCGGGCCAGCGCCTACTACCGCCCGGCCGACTTTTTCCTGCACGCCAACCCCAGCGATCCGCGTATCCTCAAATCCTGGCAGCTCAGCCGCGACGCCTTTTGCCGGGCCGCCGCGCTCATGGAACACCCGGTGGAGGTGATCGCCATCCCTTACGAAAAAATCACCCTGCCCGGTTACTTCCTGCGGCCGGACGCCTCGCGCAAGCCCCGCAAGACCCTGATGGTGCAGACCGGCTTTGACGGCACCGGCGAGGAGCTTTACTTTGAGGTGGCCTTTTTCGCCCTAAAGCGCGGCTACAACGTGCTCATCTTCGAAGGGCCGGGCCAAGGCGGCGTGGTGCGCGAGCAGCATCTTTACTTCCGGCCGGACTGGGAAGAGGTGGTGACCCCGGTGGTAGACTACGCCCTGAGCCGCTCCGAGGTGGACTCGCGGCGGCTGGCCCTCATGGGCCTGTCCATGGGCGGCTATCTAGTGGCCCGGGCCGCCGCTTACGAGCACCGCATCACCGCCCTGGTGTGCAACCCCGGGGTCATGGACATGATGAGCGGCAAGCGTCCCAGCACCCAGAAGTGGCAAAACATGCGCTCCGATCCCAAGGCCGCCAACCAGGCCCTGCGCCAAGCCATGGCCAAGGACATCGGCTTCCGCTGGCTGGTGGACAACGGCATGTTCACCATGGGGGTGAAAACGCCCCTGGAGTTTATGGAGCAGTTTTCCCGCTACCGCCTGAGCGAGAAGCAGGCCAGGCGCATCACCTCCACCAGCCTGGTCATCGCCAGCCACGGCGATCACTTCATGTCCTATGACGCTCAGAAAGAGCTCTATGACGAAATGATCTGCCCCAAGACCCTGATGGAGTTCACCGCTGCCGAGGACGCCACGCCCCATTGCCAGATGGGAGCCATGGCCGTTTCCAACCAGCGCATCTTTGACTGGCTGGACCAGGCCGTGGAGCAGAAGCCCTGCCCTTGTAGCCACCGCTAGGTGATGGATATTGACGCGGGCCTATCCGCGCGCATGATGCGCCATACCCACAGCACGCAGAATATGCCCACAAAGGCTCCGGCGATGATGTCGCTGGGATAGTGACGGGTGACCAACACCCGGCTCACTCCCACCAACACGGCGAAACTCAGCAGAGGCACCCGCGCCCGTGGCCACACCAGGGCCAAGGCGGTCATGGCGGAAAAGATGCGGAAGGTGTGCCCCGAGGGGAAGGAATGCATCTTGCCCTTGGAGGCGAACCAGGAAAAGCCATACAGGTCGTGCTCAAAATACATCACCGGCCTATAGCGGCCAAAGAACCACTTCAGGGTCTCGCCCATGAGCATGGTAAGCGCAACGGCCACGCACACAAACAACAGGCCGCGCACTCCCGGCGTGAGCCCCCGGCCCAGGGCCAGCACCCCGCCGCTGAGCATGCCCAAGAACAGCCACACGTTGAACCAATCATGATCCGCTACCAGGCTTATGCTCTGAGCCGCTGTGAACACCGCACCGCCTTGCAGACCGTGGGCCAGGGTGTCTATGGGCCGGTCCAGGAACAGGAAAAACACCGCCACCAAAAGCACGGTGCCCAGGGCGCTCCAGCCGGTTGTCTTCAATAGCCGCTTATCCATGGGCTCTCCTTGGCTTCTCTTGCCCATAGATGGTAGGCCAGAGTGGCGGCACGGGTCAAACCTCTGGCCGGCTTCAGGCAAACTCCCGGCAATTTCCTAAAAATAGTGGCATATAGGCCGCGCAGTTGTTAGGTTCTCGTTAAACCAGAAAGTTGCTCCGCCGCCATGGTCCTGGTGCCGGCCGGGTAGACTATTTTTTTCGACCGGGACATTACAGGAGCCATCGTGGCAGAAATCGTTGCCGGAGATAAGGTTCGCATCCACTACACCGCCAAGCTGGAAGACGGCACCGTGGTGGACAGCAGCGAAGGCAAAGACCCGCTGGAGTTCGAGGCGGGCAGCGACCAGCTGATTCCCGGCGTATCCAAGGCGGTCATCGGCATGGCGGTGGGTGATAGCAAAAGCGTCACCGTGCCCCCCGAAGAGGGCTACGGCCCCCACCAGCCCCAGGCGGTGCAGCAGGTGCCCAAGCAGCACTTCCCGGACGAGGTCAAGGAAGGCGACGTGTTCAAGGCCGTGTCCGAGCAGGGCGAGATGATGGTGCGCGTCATCGAGATCGGCGACGACAACGTCACTGTGGACGCCAACCACCCCCTGGCCGGTCAGACCCTGGTGTTTGACATGGAGGTGGTGGAGTAGC
>JAHLLJ010000222.1 GCA_020444205.1 Deltaproteobacteria bacterium
CTGCGCACCACCCTGGAGACCGGGGTGACCCGCATGGACCAGGACGTGCGCATGCTGGGCAAGGGGGGCAAGCGCCTGGGCGTGCTGGTGAACACCAGCGTTGTGCGCGACCGGGCGGGCACCGTGGTGGGCGCGGTGGAGAGCTTTAGGCCCCTGGCCGGGCTGGAGTCCAACCTGCTGCCCGAAACCGGCTCTTCCTTCAGCGACATCGTGGGGGCCAGCGAGCCCATGCAGCGGCTGTTCAACATGCTGCCCGACGTGGCCGTCAGCGGGGCCAACGTGCTCATCCAGGGCGAGAGCGGCACAGGCAAGGAGCTGTTCGCCCGGGCCCTGCACCACCATTCCCCCCGGCGCGACGGCCCCTTCGTGGCGGTCAACTGCTCGGCCCTGGCCGAGAGCCTCTTGGAGAGCGAGCTGTTCGGGCATGAAAAGGCGGCCTTCACCGGGGCGGTGCGCTCCAAGGTGGGGCGCTTCGAGCTGGCCAAGGGCGGAACCATATTCCTGGATGAAATCGGCGAGTTGAAGCCAGAGCTTCAGGTGAAGCTGCTCCGGGTGCTGGAGCAGCGAGTCTTCGAGCGGGTGGGCGGCACCCGGCTCATCCCCATGGACGCGCGCATCATCGCCGCCACCAACCTGGACCTGGCCCAGGCCATGGCCCAGGGGCGCTTCAGGGAAGACCTGTTCTACCGCCTGCGCACCGTGCCCCTGACCCTGCCCCCCCTGCGCCGGCGCAAGGACGACATTCCCCTCCTGGTGGCCCACTTCATCAAGCAGCTCAATCAGCGCTACGCCAAGCAGGTTCGCTCGGTGGACCCCAAGGTGACCCGCATGTTCATGAGCTACGACTGGCCAGGCAACGTGCGCGAGCTGGAGCGGGTCATGGAGCACGCCTATGTGTTCGTGAAAGGCCCCGTGATCCTGCCGGCTTACCTGCCGTCGCTGAACGAGTTCTGGCGGGAGCGGGGCGCGGCCTCGGGCAGGGAGGAACCTCCGGCGGGACCGGCCGCCGCCCCGGAAGAGGGCGAGCGCCAGGCCATATTGGACGCCCTGAGCCAGTGCGGCGGCCACCGCCAACAAGCGGCCGAGCTGCTGGGCATCAGCCGCACCTCCTTGTGGCGGCGCATGAAGGCCCTGGACCTGGCCTAGCCGCCTGAGACGTTTCAACTTGTTTCAAACGTTTCATGAATTGTTCCATTTCACATTAATAGCAATTAAATCAGCATATTAATCTGTAACGTTTCAAAACAGCGAAGGTTGTTTCACCTGCACTGAAACGTTTCTTGTTTCATTTGTCCTTGTTCCGTTTCGGCCCTATTTCAAAAAACACAGTTATATAAGCGCCTTGGACAATCTGGCCCAAGTATTGCTTTTCACAAGGCCAGAGATAGCACCGCGGTACGCCCGCGTTAAAGCCAAGGAGGTTATTGTGGCGCAAACAGCTATTGACATTGATATCGACGAAATCATCGAACGCTACCCCGGCAAACCGGAATACCTGATCTTCCTGTTGCAGGACATTCAGGCCGCCTTCAACTACATCTCGTCCGAGGCCCTGACCCTGGTTTGCGACCACACGGGGGTGCCGGAGTCCCAGGCCTATGCGGTGGCGACCTTTTACAATTCCTTCAGCCTGGAGCCCAAGGGCGAAAACCTCATCCACGTCTGTCTGGGCACCGCCTGCCACCTCAAGGGCAGCGGGCTCATCGCCGAGAACCTGATGGTCAACTGCCTGGGCGCCTGCGCCCTGGCCCCGGTGGCGGTGGTCAACGGCGAATACCAGCCCAAGGTGACCTCGCCCAAGCTGATGAAGACCGTGCAAAAACTCGGTGACGAGTAAGGAGTGGAAGGCATGCAAGCTACGGCAAAGGACACCGCTGAGCTGAGGCTGGGCTCCCTGGAGGAGCTTGAGAAGCTGCGCGGCGAGCTGCGGGCGGCGGAAGACCCTAATCAAACCAGAATTATCGTGTGCCACGGCACCGGCTGCATCGCCAACGGCAGCGCCGGGGTGACCGAGGCCCTCAAGGCGGCCCTGGCCGCCGCGGGCGAGGACATCGAGGTGATGCCCGGCATCAAGACCACCGGCTGTCACGGCTTCTGCTCCCGCGGCCCCCTGGTCATCATCAAGCCCAAGAACATCTTCTACCAGCAGGTCAAGCCCGGCGACGCCGAGGAGATCGTCCAAAAGACCATCAAGGCCGGCGAGATGGTGGAGCGCCTGCTCTACGAGCACCCCCAGACCGGCGAGAAGATCGAGACCACCGAGGACATCCCCTTCTACGCGGGCCAGGAGCGGGTGGTGCTGGCCAACATCGGCCAGATCGACCCCACCAAAATCGAGGACGCCCTGCGGGCTGGCGCCTACGCGGGCGCGGCCAAGGCCCTGACCAACATGGAGCCCAAAGAGGTCATCGAGGCGGTGATCAACTCCGGCCTCCGGGGCCGGGGCGGCGCGGGCTTCCCCACCGGCATCAAGTGGAACCTGGCGGCCAAGCACGAAGGCGGGCAAAAGTACGTCCTGTGCAACGCCGACGAAGGCGACCCCGGAGCCTTCATGGACCGCTCGGTGATGGAGGGCGACCCCCACGCGGTGGTGGAGGGCATGATCATCGGCGGCTACGCCATCGGGGCCGACACCGGCTACGTGTACGTACGCGCCGAGTATCCCCTGGCCATCAAGCACCTGGAAAAGGCCTTGGAAGACGCCAAGGCCTTGGGCCTGCTGGGCGAGAACATCCTGGGCAGCGGCTTCAACTTCGACATCCGCATCAACCGGGGCGCGGGCGCCTTTGTCTGCGGCGAGGAAACCGCGTTGATGCGTTCGGTGGAAGGCAAGGTGGGCGAGCCGGTACCCCGGCCTCCCTACCCCTCGGACAAGGGCCTGTTCGGCAAGCCCTCGGTCTTAAACAACGTGGAGACCTGGGCCAACGTGAGCCGCATCCTGGACAAGGGCGCGGACTGGTTCGCCGGATTGGGCACCGAGAAGTCCAAGGGCACCAAGGTCTTCGCCCTGGTGGGCAAGGTCAACAACGTGGGCCTGGTGGAAGTGCCCATGGGCATCAAGCTCCGCGACATCGTAATGGAGATCGGCGGCGGGGTTCCCGGCTCCGACCACTTCAAGGCGGTGCAGACCGGCGGCCCCTCCGGCGGCTGTCTGCCCTGGGAAGACGCCGAGTTGCCGGTGGACTTCGACTCGCTCATCGCGGCGGGCTCCATGATGGGCTCCGGCGGCATGATCGTCATGGACGAGCGCGACTGCATGGTGGACGTGGCCAAGTACTTCCTGGGCTTCCTCGAAGAAGAGTCCTGCGGCAAGTGCTTCCCCTGCCGCCTGGGCGTGCCCCGGCTGCGCGAGACCCTCAAGCGCTTCTCCAAGGGCGAGGGCACGGTGCAGGACATCGACGATCTTTACAGCATGGCCGAGGCCATCAAGGCGGGCTCCTTGTGCGCCCTGGGCGGCACGGCGCCCAACGCGGTGCTCAGCACCCTGCGCTACTTCCGCGACGAGTACGAGGCCCACATCCTGGAGCATCGCTGCCCGGCCGGCGTGTGCAAGGATCTGATCACCTACAGCATCGACCCCGAGGCCTGCACCGGCTGCCGCGCCTGCGCCCGCGCCTGTCCCCAGGACGCCATCACGGGCGAAAAGAAGAAGCCGCACAGCATCGACGAGAGCCTGTGCATCCGCTGCGGCATGTGCATGGAGTCCTGCAAGTTCGGCGCGGTTCAAGTCCAATAGGCTTTAAGCCCATATTTGGGAGTCTACATAATGTTGAGTTTGACCATAGACGGAAAGAAAGTAGAAGCCGAAGCCGGTTGGACGCTTCTGGATACGGCGCGCCAATACGGCATCGAAATTCCCACCCTGTGCTACCACGAGGCTGTGGAGCCCTTTGGGGCCTGCCGGTTGTGCGTGGTGGAGCTTAGGCAGGGAGACAACTCCCGCCTGGTGGCTTCGTGCGTGTACCCGGCCGAGGAAGGCCTGGAGGTGTACACCGACAGCGAGAAGGTGAACAACGTGCGCCGCTGGATTCTGGAGATGCTTCTGTCCGAGTGTCCCGCCAGCAGCGAGATAAAAGAGATGGCCGCCCAGTACGGGGTGGACACCACCCGCTTTGAGATAACCGACCCCGAGCAGGAATGCATCCTCTGCGGGTTGTGCGTGCGCGCTTGCGCCCAGGTGGTGGGGGCCAATGCCATCAGCACCGTGGGCCGCGGCGCCCAAAAAGAGATCGGTTCCCCCTACCTGACCCCCGGGGATGACTGCGTGGCCTGCGGCACCTGTGTGACCGTTTGCCCCACCGGAGCCATGAGTGCCCGTTTCGAGCGGGTGCGCGGGGTTCCCGAGGTGGTCATGGTCCGTTCGGTCAAGGGATAGCAAAGGAGGATAGACATGGCTAACCAATGCAAGATAGGCGTCTTCCTCTGCGAGTGCGGCCGCCGCATCGCTCCTCTGGTGGACCTGGACCAGCTCAAGGGACAGCTCGAGGGCGACCCGTTAATCAGCTACGTGGGCGTGGAGCCTTTCTCCTGTCTGGCTCCGGGCATGGCCTCCATCAAGAAGGCCGTGGCCGATAATGGCCTGGATAGAGTGGTGGTGGCCGGCTGCGAGGCCCGGGTGATGCTGAGCAAGTTCGAGCACGAGCTGGCCGGCTCCGGCCTGGAGGCGGGCCAGATAGACATCGTCAACCTGCGCGGCCACGTGGCCCAGGTCAGCGACCTGAGCCCCGAGGAAAAGGCGGCCAAGGGCTTCAAGCTCATCAAGGCCGTGTCCGCGGGCCTGGAGGCCCTGAACCCATCGGCCCACGAAAAGGTGGAGTTCACCGGTCCGGTGATGATCCTGGGCAGCGGCATCGCCACCTACAGCGCGGCCCAGGAGCTTTCACGCCGGGGCATCGAGTGCATCGCCGCGGTGGCCACCGACGAGTGGGAAGACGAAATCCGCATGCTGCACGAGCACTACCCTGGTGAGCGACACTACTATGACCGCCTGGAGGCGATCATGAAGGAAGTGGACGCCAGCCCCTTGGTGCGCCGCATCACCGTGGGCGAGCTCACCTCCATGAGCGGGCGCACCGGCGAGTATCATGTCACCTTCAGCGACCCCCTGGGCGGACCGCCCCGGGTGTATGAGGTGGGTGCCCTGATCGCCGCGCTGGACGGCCAGATGCTCAACCAGGGCAGCAACTTCGGCCACGACGGCCGCAACGTGATCTGCC
>JAHLLJ010000223.1 GCA_020444205.1 Deltaproteobacteria bacterium
TGCTACGGCACCAAGCTGTTCACCACCAACCCCCGCGCCCACATCGAGGGCGTGCCCCACATCGAGTTCGAGGAGGACTATCCCCGCGACTGCACCGATTCGGTGGTGGAGATGGCCATCAAGCGCTTCAAAGGCCGCGAGCACCCCATCGACATCCCCCGGCGCAAGGACAAGGGCGTGTTCGGCTTCAGCCACGAGTACATCAACTACATGCTGGGCGGCACCTTCCGCGGCTCCTACACCCCCTTGAACGACAACATCATCAACGGGCGCATCCGGGGCGTGGCCGGGGTGGTGGGCTGCACCAACCCCAGGGTCAAGCAGGACTGGGTGCACGTGGAGCTGGTCAAGGAACTGATTAAAAACGACATCCTGGTGGTGCAGACCGGCTGCTCCCAGATATCGCTGGCCAAGGCGGGGCTCTTAACCCCCGAGGCGGCCCACCTGGCCGGGCCGGGCCTGGCCGAGGTCTGCGAGACCGTGGGCATGCCCCCGGTGTTGGGCCTGGGCGCCTGCGTGGACAACAGCCGCATCCTCACCGCGGTGTGCAACATGGTGTCCGCCGGCGGCTTGGGCGACTCCATCGCCGACCTGCCCGTGGCCGGGGCCGCGCCGGAGTACATGAGCGAGAAGGCCATTGCCATCGGCCAGTACTTCGTGGCCTCGGGGGTGTACACCATCTTCGGAGTCACCTTCCCCATAGTGGAGCAGACCAAGTTCCACAAGCTGATGTTCGAGGATTTGGAGAACCAGGGCATGGGCAAGTGGGACTTCGCGGTGGACCCCCATGACATGGCCACCAAGATAATTGCCCACATCGAGAAGAAGCGGGCCGCCCTGGGCCTGGATCAGGCCAAGGAGCGGGTGCTGGTGGGCATGGACGACCGCCGGGCCATTGAAAACTAAGACACCGTAACTCAAAGATAAAGGCGGGGCCCGTTTGGGCTCCGCCTTTGCGCGTTTGGGGCTGGGGCCGGGCATGTGTTATATATGGTCTAGGTCCGCCCTGGGGATGGCCCTTGGTGGCGCCTGCCTACAAACCCAAAGTGTATTTAGGAGCCATGCTCGACCCCAGCAAACCCAAGCCACTGAATCTGAGCGATTTCACGGGCTATATCAACTCCTGCCTGGAGTTGGCCAAGAGCCGCCTCAAGGGCTGCGAAAACCTGGAAAAGGTGGCCGAAGCCGAGGATGAGCTCAATGCCTATTCCCGTTTGGGGCGCCTTGACGAGCCCAGGGACATCTTCATCACCGATGAAGACAGTATTACCGCCCGGGACATAGAGCGGGCGGCCCTGGCCCTGCTGGACGGCAAGGTGCTCCTGGAGCACACCTGCGCCGGGGAGGCCACCAGACTGGGCCTGGGCACCAAGTATTTGCTCAACCCCCGCCTGGACCTGGACGGAGAGGTGATGCTCAGGCTTACCGGGCAAGACTCTTGGCCGGTGGACCCCATGGGCCTGGCCTCCATGAGCCTGGGCCGCCGCCATATGCTGCAGCTGGCTTGGGATCTGAGCCGGCTGGCCGAGGACTTCGGGCGCGATCCCGCGCAAGTACTCAAAAAGCAACCGCTTTTGATCATCGTCAACGAGGCGTCGGTGACCAGCGTGGAGCTGGATTTCATGGAGGCCGATTTCTACGGCTTTGACCCGGCCAAGGTCTTTTTCATGGTGCAAAAGTCCTTCCACGGCCTGAACCTGGGGCCGGAGGGCTGGTTCTACGACAACTCCTCGCCCAGGCGGCTGCACAACCACGGCCAGATGCTGATGCAGACCACCATGGACGGCCAACTCTATCGCAATGAAAACGGCAGCAAGGAGCGTTTGCCCTGGCTCACCTTTCGGGATCTTCTGGCGGGATTTGAAGACAAGATCTCCTTTAACATCGAAGACCTGGACTACCTAAACCAGTCCCTGGACATGACCGGCCTGGCCACCGCCCTCAAGCTGGGCGACGAGGGCGCGCGCATGGTCATGGAGGTGGTTACCAACAACCCGGACAACCCCCAAAAAGGCGGGGCCTGCTTTTGGGATCAAACCCTTGAACGCAACGTTATGATCGAGTCCTTCCAGCTCAAGGGCATCGACAACTCCGAGATCATATATCTAAACAAAAACATAAATCATTACCCCCATCCCTCGGTGGCGTTGAGCACCCTTCGCGAGCAAGGCTTGTCCATGCCCATCGCGGTCAAGGAAGGGGGCCTCTACTTCCAGCCGGTGCAGGGCGATTTGAACTTCCTTTTGCCCACGGCCTACATACGGCGCAAGAACCTTAAGCCCATCCACTCCTGGAAGTCCGGCGCCAACACCGTCGCCGCCCTGGAAGCCATGGCCCAGCAAGAGAAGCGCCCCGGCTTTTTAAAGTGGGCCCGCGAGCTTACCGGGCTTAAACTTTAGCCAGGATATTTCATGATGGTTGTGCGTCCGGCTGCGCCAGCCACCGGCATACCGCGTTACCGGCCGCGCTCGGGCCTCGACGTAGGCCTCCGGCTACGCCTGCAGCCCTCGCTTGCCGGCTGCCTTGTCTGCCGGAGCCTGGCTGTGCCGGGCTTGAATTCAGCCAATGCCCCCGATAAGGCGATATTCTTTTCATAAAGGCCTGATAAATGTTGATTAGTTGTTTATCGCCACCCAACCATCATGAAATACCCGGGCTGGGGCTTTGTCTTTAAGAGTAGAAGTGGCAGTGGCCGCGCCCCTGTGGCGGCCGCTCTCCTACCGGGTGGCTCCCGAGCTGGCTCCCCTGATAAACCCCCTGACCCGCCTGCTGGTCCCGGTGCGGGGCAAGGACCGTCTGGGCTTTGCCCTGGGCCCGGCCGAGCCAGGCGACACCGAGGGGCTCAAGCCGGTGTCCGACGTGCTGGACGAGGCTGGGGAGCGCCAGCTCATTCCCCCGGCATTACTCAGCTTTTTTAGCCGCACCGCCGCCTATTACCAGGCCCCCCTGGGCCAGGCCCTGGCCTGGTCCTTGCCCGCCGGGCTGGGCGGAGAGAGTGCCGGGGCGGTGAAGGCCCCCGGCCGGGCCCAGGTGGCTTGGGCCGCCTGGCGTCAGGGGCCGGACGAGAGCGCCCCACGCCCCGGCACCCAGGGAGCGAGTCTATTAGAGCTTTTACATGAACAAGGCCCCCTGGCTTTGGATTCCCTGCGGGAGCGTTACCCCAGAGTGACCGCCCTGGCCCGCAAGCTGGAGGCGGCGGGCTGGGTCACCATCACCCACCGTCCAGTGGTCAAGGACCTCACCGGCAGGCCCATTCTGCCCGAGCCCGAGCCCGAGGCCTACACCACTGAGCAACAGGCCGCCCTGGATCGCCTGCTGCCCGCCATAAGTTCGCATAAATTCGAACCATTTCTGCTGTACGGCGTCACCGGCTCGGGCAAGACCGAGATGTATGTGGCCGCCTGCCGCGCCGCTGTGGGCGCGGGCCGCCAGGCCTTGGTGCTGGCCCCGGAGATCGGCCTGTGCCTGAGGTTAGAGGGATTGCTAAAAGATCGCTTTGGTGATGACCAGGTCGCGGTTTTGCACTCGGGGCTCAGCCCGGCGGTGCGCCGGGGCCAGTGGCTGGCCATCGCCCGGGGCCAAGCTCCGGTGGTGGTGGGGGCCCGCTCGGCGGTGTTCGCCCCCCTGGACAACTTGGGGGTCATCTGCCTGGACGAGGAGCAGGATGAATCATACAAGCAAAACGACCGCTTGCGTTACCAAGCCCGTGACTTGGCCCTGCTCAGGGGCCAGGAGCAATCCTGCCCGGTGGTGCTGGGCACCGCCACCCCGGCGGTAACCACCTACTGGCGGGCCGAACAAGGCAAGCTGGCCCAGCTAACCATGCGCAAGCGGGTCAAAGAGGCGGTGCTGCCGACCATGGAGGTGGTGGACCTCAGGAGCGCAGGCAGGCTCTATGGCGGCTTTCTCAGCGTTCAGTTAAAGCAAGCGCTCGAGAAAACCGTGGGTGCTGGTCGCCAGGCCATCCTCTTCCTCAACCGGCGCGGTTTTGCCCCAGCCCTGATCTGCCCGGCCTGCGGCAAGCGGGTGGGCTGCCCGGCCTGCAGCATCAGCCTGACCCTGCACAAGGAACAAAACGCCCTGATTTGCCATACTTGCGGCCATCACCAGCCAGTGCCCAGCGTATGCCCCTCCTGTGGCCAGAGCGATGCGGAGCTAAAGCCCCTGGGCCTGGGCACCGAACAGGTGGAACAAATCCTGGCCGAGCAGTTCCCAGGCATGCGGTTGGGACGCCTGGACCGCGACGCGGCGGCCAACCCGGCCCAGCTTCGCAAGGTGCTGGGCGCGGTGGCCAAGCGGGAGATTGACGTCATCGTGGGCACCCAGATGATCACCAAGGGTCATCATCTGCCGGGCATCGGCCTGGTGGGCATCCTGCTAGCAGACCAAGCCTTGGGCCTGCCTGATTTTCGGGCCGCTGAGCGGGCCTACACCTTGATCACCCAGGCCGCCGGGCGGGCCGGGCGCGAGGGCGAGGCCGGGCGGGTGATCGTGCAGACCTTTGATCCGGAGCACCACGCGGTGCGCGCCGCCCTGGCCCACGACCCGGCCCTGTTCTACGAGCCGGAGCTGGCCGAGCGCCGCGCCCTGGGCTACCCACCCTTTTCCCGCCTGGTGAGCCTGCGCCTGGAAGGAGCCGCCGAGGCGGCCACCGCCGCCGCGGCCCAGGCCCTGGCCCGCGCCCTGGAGCGGACCCGCGCCAGGTTGGAGCCCCGCGCCCAGATTTTGGGACCCGCCCCGGCGCCCATCGCCCGCATTCAGAGCCGCTGGCGGCATCTAATCCTTATCAAAAGCCCCACCGCCTCGGCGGCGGCCTCCATCCTGCGCCTGGCCCGCCACCAGGCCGGGCCGCCCCCCTCGGGGGTGCGCCTGATCATCGACGTGGACCCCCTCAACCTGCTGTAAGGACTAAGCCGTGGCCAAAATCGTGGTGGTGGATTTGGAGCTTTGCTTTGGCTGCGGCACCTGCCGCTCCCTGTGCCCCAAGGTCTTTGGCCTGGAAGGCGATCCGCGCAAGTGCCTGGTCAAGGACCCCAGCGGCGACCCCAGCGACCCGGAGTGCGTGGAGTTTGCCATGAGCATGTGCCCCACGGAAGCCATCACCTGGCAGAAAAGCTAGCCGGCTTCGCCAGCCACCGGCATACGGCGTTGCTGGCTGCGCC
>JAHLLJ010000008.1 GCA_020444205.1 Deltaproteobacteria bacterium
AGGGCCATGTCGCTCTGGGTGTCCCACACGTAGCCCTGGGTGCCCAGGAAATCTTCGGCCGCCGTGCCGGTTAACACGGCGGTCCACCATTCGATAAGCTCGTACAGGGCGCTGATGGCCAGGCAGATGCTCACCACCACCAAGCTCAGCCAGCCCCGATTGGTCACCACCCGGTTGCGAACCAGCACCTCCCGCGCCACCATGGCCGGGATAAAGCCTTGGGCAAAGTGGCCCAGCTTGTCGTAGTTGTTGCGGCCCAGGTCCAGGGCTTGGCTCAGCCAGTCGAACAGGGGCACGCGGGCATAGGTGTAGTGCCCGCCGATCACCAGGATGATGGCGTGAATCCAGATGAGCAGATAGACCAAACGGGTAAGGCGGAAGCGGCGATAGGTCAGGGCCAGGGCGGCCAAGCCCATCAGCGCGGGCAGCACCTCCAGCAGCCAAGTGAAGCGGTCATAGGGACTGATGCCCGACCAAATAAGCAGAGCCAGGAAACTCAGCAGATAAAACAGGTTCAGCTTGTTGGTCTTGTCCATAATCCCTCGCTGTAGGAGCGCCGTAGCCAATGGGAGCCCCATGATGCCAAAAAGAAGGGGCCAGGGGAAGGGCGCCGCAGGGGACAAGCCACCACGAGTATTGTGCGGCGGCCAATTGCTCAACGGCCACTGAGGCCGGGCGTGACTGACAAGGTCAGGCCATAGCCCGGCCCGATCCGGCGAAAGAGCACGGCAGGTCTAACCTTTCGTCCCCAAAAACACTTTTGAATCCTGGGGAAACCAAATACCTGTATTGAGGTAAGCATAAAATAGTTATATGCCCCAAACTATATTATTGACTTATTAGTTTGTCTTGTTATACTCACTTCCAATCCTGCCCTGATACTTTATCTTGTTTTTGAGCCAAACTACGCCCTAGCAGTCCGGGCGAAGCAAACAAAAGCCTTCACCGCCCTGTCCGGCGGGGTTACTTGGCGCGTTAAAGTTAGGTACAGCTTAATTAGTTGCGGGGCATTGATAATGAAGCAAAAAGTCACCTTGGATTTCCTGGTTCCCGGGACCCGCGGCAAGGTTTTGGCCCTGACCGCCACCGGTGACCTGGGCCAGCGTCTCATGGACCTGGGGTTCTACCCTGGAGTGGAATTTCGCGTGATTCGCAACGCGCCCTTGCTGGACCCCTTTGAATTGGAAATGATGGGCTACTGCATCAGCCTACGCCGCCAGGAGGCTGGTTTCGTGGAAGTGGAACCGCTATGAGCGTGCGGGTGTTGGCGGCCCTGGCCGGCCAGCCCAACTCGGGCAAATCAACCATCTTCAACCTACTCACCGGAGCGCGCCAGTTCGTGGCCAACTACCCGGGGGTCACGGTGGATAAGAAGGTGGGCTATTTCAGCCAGGACGCGGCCAAGGTGGAACTGGTGGACTTGCCGGGCACCTACAGCCTTACCTCCTACTCCATGGAGGAGCGGGTGGCCCGCGATTTCATCCTGAACGAGGGCCCCTCGGTGGTGCTCAACGTGGTGGACGCCTCCAACCTGCGGCGTAGCCTGTACCTAACCATGCAACTGCTGGAGATGGAGATCCCCCTGGTTGTGGATCTCAACATGATCGATGTGGCCCGCAAGAAGGGTTGCGAGATCGACTCCCCGGCCCTGGCCGAACTCCTGGGCGCGCCGGTGGTGGTCACCGACGGCAAGCGCGGGGTGGGCCGGGAAGAACTGCGCGGACAGTTGGCCCATCCCGGTGGCGGGGGCAGCCCGGACACCTCTTTTCGACCCGATTACGGCCCCCTGGAGCCGGCCATCGGCCGCCTCAAGCGGCTCATTAGCCTGGACGCGGGGCTCAATGACCGCTACCCGCCCCGTTGGCTGGCTATTAAGCTATTGGAGGGTGACGAGAACGCCCTGGCCCTGGCCAAGGAGCAATGCACCGGCTGGGAGGCCTTGAGCAGGCTGCTGGAAAATGAGCGCAACGATTTCGAGCGAGAATACGCCATCTCCCCGGCCCAGCATATAGCCTTCAGACGCCACGAGGCCGCGGACCGCATCGCCGGGCAGGTGACCCGAGTCAAGCATGCGGGCATGCGCAGCTTTACCGACCGGGTGGACGCAGTGCTGTGCCATCGCTTCGCCGGCCCCATAATCATGTGCGGAGTGTTTTACTCCCTGTTCGAATTGGCCGTGAACCAGGGCGGCCGCCTGGCGGCAATGGTCACCCCCTACTTGGGCCAGGCCCAGGCCTTTTTGGAGAGCCTGCTGCCCGCGCCGGGCTATATGCACGAGCCCATGATCACCTCCCTGGGCTCCTGGTTTATGATCAGCGTCAGCGCCCTGTTGGTCTATATTCCTCAGTTTTTCATCCTGTTCGCGCTCATCGCCATTCTGGAGGATGTGGGCTACATGCCGCGCATGGCCTTCATGCTGGACCGCATCTTCAAGCGCTTCGGCTTGCACGGCAACTCCACCTTGCCGCTCATACTGGGAGGCATTTACGTGGGCGGATGCGCGGTGCCCGGGGTGATGGCCTGCCGGGCGGTGCCCGACGAACGGGCCCGTTTGGCCACTATCCTCACCGTACCCCTGATGAACTGCCTAGCCAAAACCGCTTTTTACATCATGTTGGTGGGAGCCTTTTTCCCCAACCACCAGGCCGGGGCCATGTTCTTCATCTCTACCATCACCCTGATCATGGCCCTGCCCATCGCCCGGGTGCTTACCATGACCGTGCTCAAAAGGCGCGAGACCGCGCCTTTTATCATGGAGATGCCCACCTATCATCTGCCCACGGTGCGCATAGTGCTAACCCGGGCCCTGGAGCGCATTTGGATATACATCAAAAAGGTGTTAACCATCGTGGCCGCGGTGGCGGTGGTGGTCTGGGCCTTGCTCCAGTTCCCCGGGGTGGAGGCCGGCCAGCAGGTGGTCTTTCAGCAGCGGGCCGACGCCGCCCTGGCCAAGTTTGAAAAGGCCATCGCCGGATTGCCTCTGGGACAGGCCGTCAACAACGAGGCCGATCTCATGGCCTTGTTCGCTTTCCGGGGGGACTACCGGGCCGAAAAGGCCGGCGCCGCTGGCGATCGTCAAGCTTCCAAAGCGGTGGACGCCAAGTTCAAAGCTTTGAATCCAGTTTTTTTCGAAGCGGTCAAACAGCGGCGTTCCAAGGCCTATAAAGCCTTCAACCGCCTGCGCAAGGCCAGGGCGGCCATCTGGCGCGAACGCCAGCAGGCGCGAATTAACAACAGCCTGTTGGGCCGGGCGGGCAGGTTCTTGGAGCCCATCTCCCAGTACGCGGGCTTTGACTGGCGGGTGAATGTGGCCATGCTCAGCTCATTCGCCGCCCGCGAGAGCGCCACCGCCACCTTCAAGGTTCTTTACGGCATTGGCAACGATGGACGATACCTGGGTGCGGCCATGCGTGATAGCGCCGGAGGCGAGCCCATCACCGCCCTCAACGCCACCGCCCTGATGCTGTTCATGGCCCTGTTCCCGCCCTGCCTGGCCACCATCATCATGGTGCGCGTGGCCACCCGGCGCTATGGCTGGATGCTCTTCGCTTTCGCCTATCCCAGCCTGCTGGGCATCCTGGTGGCCATCCTGGTCTACAGCGGTGGTGGGGCCCTGGGTCTTAGCGGTTGGGAGGCCATGTGGGTCTTTTACGGCCTGGCTCTGTTGTTCGCCCTGTTCATGGGCGCCCTGCCGGTGAGTCAGACCAAACAACCAATCAACCCAACTTTGATAAAAGGAGCATATAACCAATGAAAAGAGCAACCATCCTCATAGGCGTAGCAATGCTGGTATTGGGCCTGTCCGCTGGCGCCCTGGCCCATAGCCCTATCTGCACCTGCTACGACAACGGCGACGGCAGCATCTCTTGCGAAGGTGGCTTTAGCGACGGTTCCTCGGCCGCGGGTGTGAACATGTATGTAAAGCAGGGAGACAAGGAATTGCTCAAGGGAGCCATGAACGCGGACAGCGAGTTTACCTTTAAAAAGCCTAAAGGCGACTACAAAGTGGTGTTCGATGCCGGTGAGGGTCACCAGGTGATCATCCAAGGCAAAGACATAGTGGAGTAAACCTAGCCCGCCCGCTTCTGACGGCGCGGGTCTTTTTGCAAGCTTAAAGTTTGCTATGGCAAACATATAACGCCATGACTAAAAAAGGAGAAAAGCAATGAAGCGCATTTTGGGCATCACCACTCTGGCCCTGATGGCTCTTTTGGCCTTCAGCGGTGCGGCCTTGGCCCATTTCCAAATGATCTACACCCCAGAAGCGGCCATGGCCAAGGGCGGCACCATCCCCCTGGACCTGGTGTTCACTCATCCCTTTGAGGCCGGGCACACCATGGACATGGGCCAGCCCCAGCAATTCTTCGTGGTGCACAAAGGCAAAAAAACCGATCTGCTCAAAACCCTGAAACCCATGGAGTGGACCAGCCTGACCAACAAAGGCAAGGCCTTTGAAACAACCTACAAGCTGCGCGGCATGGGCGACTGGATCTTCGTGCTGGAGCCCGAGCCATACTATGAGTCCAAGGAGGATTGCTACATCCAGCAGATAACCAAGCTGGTGGTCAATGTGGCTGGCATGCCCACCGATTGGGACAAGGAGCTGGGCCTGCCCGCGGAGATCGTACCTTTGGACAAGCCCTACGCCCTATGGACCGGCAACGTCTTCCGTGGCGTGGTCAAGTCGAGCGGCAAACCCGTGCCCTTTGCCGAGCTGGAAGTGGAATACCTGAACCATCCCCCGGTGCCCGGCAAGAAGATGTTTCAGAAAAAGGCTATGGCCGAGGCTCCCCAGGACGCTTTCGTGACCATGACCATCAAGGCCGACGCCAACGGCGCCTTCACCTACGCCCTTCCCAAGGCCGGCTGGTGGGGATTTTGCGCTCTGGGCGTGGGGCCGGAGGACAAATACAAAGGTAAGGAAAACTCTCAAGACGCGGTTATTTGGGTAAAGGCGGTGGATATGAAGTAATGCTCCCTGAGTGACCATGACCCGGGCAGCCGCCCCGTTCTTTCGCTGCTGGGCGAGGCGGCTGTAAGGTGACAAAAAGGGGTTAGCCGGTTTCGGCTAACCCCTTGATTTTGTGATGGGCGATGCGGGATTGGAACTCGCGGCCTTTGGCTCCGTAGGAAAAATCCTTATCCAATCAGCTCAATTGGCGAGCCGGTAAACTTTCTCCGCTGTTGTATGAAACAATTTCTCGCGTTCGTCGTGGGACAACTCGGAAAAAAGGGCCTCAAAGGCAGACCACACCTTCGAGTAGGTTGATGAGAGCTTTTCTGGCGGGAAATTGCTGCCAAGCATACACCGTTCAGGTCCGAAGGCACCCAGCACTTCGAGCACAAGGGGTCGAAGACTGTCAACGCTCCAGTGCGCATCTGCTTGAGACAGCCCCGAGATCTTCATGAAGGTATTGGGGAGCGCTGCCAGCTCACGCATTCCCTTTAACCAGACCTTGAGCGCCTCGGTATCACCCGCAATCGGTGAGCCAAGATGGTCGATGATCACCGGGACGTGCGGATGATCGCTCAGAAACGCTGCAAATGGGCCGAGCTGCCAATACCAGCAGGTGAGATCAAAGACCGCACCTACTCGACCTAACACCTCAAAGCCTCGCCGCCAGTCCGAGCTCGCCAACATATCCTTTTCAAGGATGTCCGGGCGAGGTGATGGCTGTTGCCACCATATCTCCTGACGAATGCCCCGGAACACAGCGTATTGCGCGTGGCGCTCAATGACACGCTCTACATCGGGCTGGGAAAGATCCGCGTAAGCCACAAATCCGGCCAGACGATCTCCCTGTGGGTGATTGTCAACGGTGTGCTGCATCCACTCGGTCTCCTCCACTGGATCAACCGAGTGGTCGACTTCAGCCTGAAGGACCACGAACGCCGCTTCGGTGGTACCGGCATCAGCGATCGCGTCTTGGAGAAGATAGGTGTTTGGGAGATCAGGGAATGCCCCCAACTCAAACCAGGGGTAGCGAAAGCGTTTTGTGTCCCAGAGATGCAGATGAGAATCGATATTTTTCATTGATCTGATTTGCCGAGCGCCTTTTCAGGCCGTCTGAGAGCATAAACGGGCCGACACCAACAATCAGGTGCTGCCTGCTTTTCCGACTATGATCCTAGAAAATCAGCTTCTGGGGCAAGAGGAAAGTTCCACCAAGTGTAGAACAAGCGTGCGCTGAAATTGGTCTGGATAAGACTTCATAGGATAAGTTAAGGCTTAAGCACTCTGACAATGCGAGATATTTAATTCCGGTCCGGGCCCAACCCTCCTTCAAATCCTCGATTGGTGACAGGTAGTGACAAAAAAGGGGTTAGCCGCGTTCGGCTAACCCCTTGATTTTGTGGTGGGCGATGCGAGATTCGAACTCACGGCCTTTGGCTCCGGAGGCAAACCCTCCTGACTTCCTAACCTCCTCAAAATTTAGGAAGTAATTGAAATGACTGAATATACAAATTATAGCCTTTAGCTAGTTTTTGCCGATTTTGGCAGTATTTCTTCAAAAAGTCCCAGCCAAAGTCCCAGCCAAAGTTGAAGTTACTTTGACAGAGTTCAAACTACCTCGCAAGAAAAAACAAAACAGAGAAGCATAAGGCGTCTTCCAAAAGAAAGGGCCCAAGAATGCATAAATTGAGATTAAATTTACTGAGTCTAAAAAATCGTGTCTTCAGCATGAGAGAGCGGGATTAGATACTCACCCTTCCTGTTTTCAAGCACTTAGCTGCATCTCTCTGCATCAAAAAGGGCCTTTTTGCAGCAATCCGCATATCTTGTTGCTTCCGGATTTACTTCCTTGTTGTTCTCCCTTCTCTGAGTCCCAGATCGAGGCTGATGCACGGCGTTTGTGCGCTAAAATAGGTTTAACTATTTGATATATTTTACTATAATGCCTGCAGTTGATAATACTGGAGGCATGAGTTGTCCAATTGATTTGAAAAGCCCGGCATTGGTTTCCTGGACCTGGCGGTTTCTCAGCTGAAAAAGGCCAAGACTTTCCTGGATGAGGTGGAGCGGATCGTTGATTGGAGGTCCATCGAGAAGCTTTTGAAGAAAAAGCTTCGTCGTAACCAGGATGCGGTGGGCAATCCCGCCTACCCTCCGCTGGGCATGTTCAAGGTGCTTCTCTGTACGTGGCCGTCAAGCGATTATTTCTTTCCTGGCAGATTCCCCTTCCGCATTTCCTCTCGGTAGAGATGCTTTCACGCCTTCAGGCTTCTCTTCGGGCTCGACCGCATAGGCCGGCACAGGGATATGGATCGAAGATCAACGCCCCAAATCTCAATTACGTGGTTGCGTTACGCACACAGACCGTTGCTCTGGTTCGGCGTTGATCCACGATTGGCGTGACAGCATATTGGGAAACCGTATCTACTGGTGGCCCTGGGCCCCATAAACTGGGTTGTACACCTCACCGTTCTTCCACAGCCTGTGCGCCAAAATCAATAGCCTGCGGGCGAGCGCTACCACCGCTACTTTCCATCCCTTTTTTACGATCAGGATTTTGGCCCACTTTCGTAAGGCCGGCGTCAGGCGGCGGCTTCTCAGCGCAGCCCAAGACGCTTGCACCATCAAATGGCGCAGGGTACTGCTGCCTTCCCGAGTGATTCTTTCCCGTTGCTGAACACCGCCGCTGTCATGGCTGCTTGGTACCAAGCCTCCGTAGCTGGCCACCTTGGCGCTGCGGGAAAACCGATGAGGATCATCAAGATGACCTAAAACCGCCAAGCTGACCAAAGGTCCAAATCCTGGGATCTCATCCAGAATTTCGGCCTCGGGCCAATCATTGAGCTCTGCCCGAACCATATGGTCAAGCTCCTCGACCCGTCTGCTCAGCTCAAGCCATACCTGACGGTGGGTCAAAAGCAAAGGCTTCATCCAAATGGGGATCGTCTCTTTATTCAAAACCCTTTCCCAGGCGCTTTCCTTGGCCAAGTCCCGTTTTTTGACCTCCACGCAAACTGAACGCAGCATACCCTGCATGGCGTGAAGGCTTACCTGTCTCTGCTTGAGCACCGTTTGCCGGGTCCGAATCAGGCTGCGCGAACGCTGGGCCCGCTCACTTGGCGCCACGACCTGGCAGAGATCCAATATCCCACAACGTAAAGCGTCCGCCAGGGCCAGGGCATCATGGCGATCATTCTTCTTGCGGCTCTGGGATATCAGTTTGAACTGACGGGCATTGACCACCAATGGCTCAATACTAGCGGACCTGATCACCGAAACCGCCCACCAGGTCAGATTGCCGGTCTCGATGGCTATACGGACCTCTCCTCTTGGCCCGGCCTTTGCCAACTCCAAAAACGCCTCCTGGCTGGTGGCGATCTTACCCCTCTTTGCTATACCTCCCTCGTCCGTCAACGCGCAAAAGGTGCTTGATGATTTGTGAATGTCGATGCCAATATGGATCATGGTCGTCCCTCCGGTTAAGTTTTCTCCTAACCAGCGACCGTAGCACACGGCCGGGCTGGGGGGACGGCCACGTTCATCCTATCTCAGATCGTATTTTCTTTGACAGCAGACCGATCTACTTGGCCTAGAAAAGGTGGAGGCAGAACCGACTGAGAACCTCCCTACGTCAATCCTATGTCTGACGGGCGGTTCCAAATGACAAGGATCCAGACCGTCTCAGATAAGAAATTGTCATTATTGCTAAATTTGGCGGGAACGACGAAGCTCGAACTCGTGGCCTCCGGCGTGACAGGACGCGGAAAAATACGCACCTCTCCTGTTTTCAGGTACTTAGCTGCACCAAAACGCACCAAAATGTATGAAAATGCACCGCACCGCATAGCTCCCTACGTCAAATCCTACGTCACGTTTTTAGCTCGGCCTCCGGCGAGTTGCGCCGGAGGGCCCAAGGTGAAGGCCAGTTCCCAGGCATTTAAGGCTCGATTTTGGGCCCGGATGGCCGTACTTGACGCCCGGCTCGGCAAGTCCCTACGTCCAATCCTACGTCAATAGACATGAACATTAAATGAGGCAGGGCTTCAGGCCACTTCAACTATTAACCATCAGTTAATGGTTCATAACTAGGAAAGCTCATGGTTTCTCGGGCGGTTAACTTCCACAACCTGAAAATAGTGCTCGCACTGGGACACCGAGTGCGCTCCCTCCGGGGGAACAAATAGAATTTAGAGGTGTGAGAAGCACACACCCTGCGTACGTCCAATCCTACGTCCAAAACAGCATAGTGCGTAATAAGACCATAGCATAACCCATTGTCTACAGGTTCCATTTCGCCTAGATCCTATGTTTAGAAGACTTGCATTGGGCAGACCCTTCTTCTGTGAAGCTGCTTCGTTTCCTGATTGATGAGATGCGGGAGCCGGTGCTGTTTTTATGCATTTATCGCCCCACATTCAGTCTTTTGGCCAGCCACCAGGCCCAAGCTCTTGGCGATGCCTATTATGAATTGCGCCTAGAGGATTTGGCTTTATCCGAGGCACAATCAATGGTGGAGTCCCTACTAAACACAGATCAAGTTCCCGCTGAGTTGAAAAAATTTATCCAAAAAAAGGTCGAGGGTAATCCCTTCTATTTGGAAGAGATGATCAACTCGATGATTGAGTCTGGTGCCTTAATTGAAGGGGAAAATGGATGGCAGATTACTAGATCAATCCAAGACGCTGAAGTTTCATCAACTATTCAAGGGGTCATCGCGGGCAGGTTAGATCGTCTGGAGAGCAAGAGCAAACGTATTTTGCAAGAAGCTTCAGTTATCGGCAGAGCATTTCTTTACGATATCTTATATAGCGTAACCAACATGCAGGACAAGCTAGACAAGTGTTTAAGCGGATTGGAGCGGTTTCAACTTATTAGACCGCGGTCTCTCGAACCCGACCTGGAATATATTTTCAAACATGCTCTTACCCAAGAGGTCGTTTACAATGGGCTATTGAAAAAGGAGCGCCGGTTGATCCATGAGCGGGTGGGTCGAGTTATAGAAGAAGTATTCCATGATCGGCTGCCCGAATTTTACGAGTCCCTAGCCCATCATTTTGCGCGCGGTCAATCGATTGACAAGGCAATTGACTACCTAGCGAAGTCAGGCGAAAAGAGCCTAAAACGTTTCGCCTTGGAAGAAGCCGACCAAAACTATCGGATTGCTTTTGGCCTTGTTGTAAACCAACTAGATGAGTCAGACAGGAAAAATGAACTTGTCATTGACATCATTCTAAATTGGGCCCTCGTCTTTAATTGTGGGCTGGAAAGGTGGCTCGGATGGGCTCTATAGCTTGCCCCCGCCAGATCATTGCACCAGTTCAGACGAAGACACAAGACCTCTGGTAAAACCTGCAAAAGACAGCACACGGGGGAATTTCCGCTTGACAACGGGCGGGGGCAAATTTTAAAAATGTAATACTAGGTACATAATTAAATTAAAATGATTTATATTGTACAAAATGGATTTGAGGGCGACTGCGTAACCGATAGTTATAAATAATAAAATATATATTAAGGCTTATGAGGGATAAGCAGGCAAGGTCAATAAAAAATATTTGTTTCATTCTTAAAATAAAAGGGGTGTCCAGTTCAATGGCTAAAGAAGAGAACCTACTTCAGCGTATCGCCCAGATCGGCAAATTGACTCGCAGCGAGGCGAAAATCGCCGATCTCTTCCAAAGGGCGTATCCCAAGATCGTCTTTGAAAGCATGGCCTCCATCGGGGAAAAAGCCGGTGTGAGCAAAGCCACAATAGTCCGCTTCGTTCAGCATTTGGGTTACGAAGGATTCGCTGATTTTCAGGACAACCTTAAGAGGGAGGTGGCGGGGCGCCTGGCCAAACCCATTGAGCGCTACTCCCTGAGAAAACATTTAGTCCCCGGCAAGGGGGGCGGGCAGCTTGGCCAGCATATATCGGCGGTGGTGAACAATCTCCACGAAACCCTGGACCGGATCGATCCTGAAAAATTCATGAAGGCCGCCCAAATGCTGGCCTTCTGCAAAGGAACCCTTTACATAACCGGGCACCTTAGCTCATACGGACTGGCTCAGAACTTTTGGCATAACGCTAACTTTCTACGTGAACGGGTGGTGCTTCTGGAGAATGAGGGATCTACCCTGCCCAACCGCCTTAGTGACACCAAACCTGAGGATGTTCTTCTTGCCATTACCCATAGAAGATATGCACTGCAGACCCGTCTAACTATCGAATACTTTGCGAGCATAGGCGCCAAGCTGGTGGCAGTCACCGACGGTGAGATGACGCCGATATCCCACTTGACCGATGTGCTGCTTGTGGCCCCCGGAGGAGGCATATCCATCTTCGACAGCTGCAGTGCGGCATTGGCTGTGCTGGAGGCATTAGTTGCGACCATGGCCGACTTGCTGGCGGATACTTCTTATGAGCAGTTTGACAAAATTGACAAACTTTTCAATTACTTCGGCACTTTTTAATGGGGAAACGGGGGCGCATTTGTGGAATCCGCACTATCCCTGATTCCAACCAAATGATTCGGCATAAATCTTTAACTACCAATACAAGGTCTGTTGACAACAAATGGAAAATCGCTTGCGAGAAAGAATAAATGAGCTTCTGGAGGAGCTAACTCAATTAGCGGGCCCTAGCGGTGGAGAAGAGGCGGTGAGGGAATTCATCGCGGAGGCACTGAAGGACCACTGCACAGGCTTGTGGGAGGATCCCCTGGGAAACTTGGTTGCCAAGGTGGGCCCAGGGGAGGCTTGTAAGGTTGGCGTCTTGGCTCACATGGATGAGGTGGGCTTTATCGTTAGCGCCATAACAGATGCCGGTCTCATAAAATTCGAGTTAGTCGGCAGCATTGATCCCAGATGTTTGCCAGGCTGTGAGGTTGACATCGTTTGCGATGACCATTCTTTGAGGCGTGGCGTCATAGGGCAGGAGAGCCGTCATCTACAAGGCCTGACCAGCCAAGGTGCAGTATCGACACACAAGTCCATGCTTATAGATGTAGGTGTGTCGTCCTATCAGGAGGTCAGGGAACTCAAAATCGACATCGGAAGCAGGATAGTCTTCGCGACCAAATTTCATGCCTACCCCAACGGCACCCTCAAGGCCAAGGCGTTGGATGATCGCATCGGCTGCGCTGTGCTTATCGAGGCTTTAACTAGCCTGGCACACAAGCTGAAGAATACAACATTTTACGGCTATTTCACTATTCAGGAGGAGATAGGGGCCAAGGGAGCTCGCGTGGTGGCCTTTGACACCAGGCCAGATTTGACCATTACCGTGGATACGGTTCCCACCAAGAACCCCGACCAGATTTGCCCAAGGGATGTGGAAATCAAGCGGGGGCCGGTGATCAGGCTATTCGATTGGGTGCCAGGCTACAAATATGGAATGTTTACTCATCGTTTAATTAGAAACCGCTTGCGCGAGGTGGCCGCGGAAGATCAAATCCCCTATCAAACGGACGTGCTGACCAGCACATTTTTAGACTCTTCACAGGTCCACTTGACAGCCCAGGGGATTCCCTCGGGTTCAATTTGCATTCCACGGCGATATGCGCATGCGCCGGTGGAGTTATGTCATCTGGACGATGTGGTCAATGGGCAAAGGCTGCTGTCGGATTTCATCTTGAGCCTGGACAAGCAGCCTCTTCGATTTGGGAAAAAGTACATTTAGGATCATCTCGCTCGGAGACCAGGTGGATTGACAGGTGTTTATATGGCCATCATTGCGCGAAAATTATTTTCCGTGGAGTGATTATCCGGCAAGGCGCAAATCATCGGAACCAAGATAGCTAGGTTTGCGGTAAGGAGAATTAAGGTATGACCAGAGACAATGAAACTTGGGTACAAAACATATTAGTCAGGCAGTATGGTATCGAAGCTTTTATGCCAGAAGTTATCGGTTCAATATTGGAAAATGGATGCAAGTTAGCTGACTTGAATAGGGTTATCGGAAGGACTAGAGGCCTGCGTTCATTCCCAAAGGCATGGCGGATGGTGGCCGGCCAACAAGAGCAATTCGCCAAAGAGGCCGAGGAAAAAGGCCACTTAGAAACTGCTGCCATGCTCTACCATCGAGCGGCCATGTACTATGGCAAAGCGCAATTATACTTTCACCAAGACTCTGAAAAAAAACTGTCTATGCATGCGGATTTGGTGCGCTGCCATGAAAAAGTTTGCCAGTATGTGCCTTACCGGATGGAACGCGTGGTGCTTCCATTTGAGGATAAAAATATTTATGGCGTGCTCCATCTTCCCAATATTGAGGGGCCCGTGCCGGCTATCCTATTGGTGCCGGGCATGGACATGATTAAGGAAGACAAGCCCAACCCCTTTGAAAACCATTATTTACAAAGAGGTATGGCCGTCTTGGTCATGGACGGCCCAGGCCAGGGAGAAACTCGGGCAAAAGGCCTCAAAGTTACCCTGGACAATTACCAGAAAGCCGGATCAAAGATGCTGGATTATCTGACGAGTCTGCCCGAAGTTGATTCGGAAAAAATAGGCTTGTTGGGTATAAGCATGGGGTCCTACTGGGGGCCCCTGATCGCGGCCCACGATTCCAGGATAAAGGCCGTTGTAGGCGCCTTGGGTGCCTACCTCGAAAAAGATATTTCCTTTAAATCGGCCCAGCCCGGCTTCCGGCGCAATTATATGTACATGAGCGGGATTTACGATGAAGAGGAATTCGACCGGATGGCTAGCCAGATGACCTTGGCCAACGTTGTCGACCAAATTAAAATCCCCATGCTTCTAGCCTGCGGCGAATTCGACGAACTGTGCCCGCCCGAACAGGTAGAAAAGTTTTTCCAGATGCTCGACTGTCCCAAAGAATTGTGGATGTTCGAAGATGAGTTCCATCCCATGGGCGGCGTGGCACCCGAATTTTATCCCTGGGCCATTGATTGGTTGAAGGACTGTCTCACCAAGGGTGTGGATCCCAAACTGGAGAAAAAGATTTTCTTTGAATCAAGGCAATGAGGACTAAAAAAGTCTTGATATTTTAACACGGGAGGAGGTTTTTGATGAACAGGAGGGTGTTAAGCGGAAGTTTCATGAGCCTTGCCATCACGTTGGCCCTGATTTGCGGGCTCGCCCTGTGTCCAGCTGTGGCTATCGGCTCGGATTACAAACCAATGACCATCAAGATTTCTCATGGCGCCCCTACCGGTGACCCCAGGCATATCGGGGCCCTGAAGATGAAGGAAGTCATTGAAAAGGAATCAGGGGGCAAGATCAAGGTAGACATATACCCATCCCAGCAATTGGGCAGTGGGCGTGAGACCCTGGAGGCAGGCCAGGGGGGAGCCATTGAAATAAACATTGCGCCATCGCCTTTCCTGGGTGGGTTCCAGCCCCTTATTACGGTGATGGACGTTCCCTATTTCTTGCCTGATGATAGCGCCGCCGCCAGGAAGATCATTCAAGGTCCGGCGGGCCAGGCTTTGTTGAAGTCCTTGGAAAAGGCCAATTTCGTGGGTCTAGGCTTCTGGGACAGCGCCTATAAGCACTTTACCTGCAACAGGGCTGCCACGAAGCCATCCGACTTCGAGGGCTTGAAATTCAGAGTCATGCCTTCCAAGATTTTGATGACCATGATCAAGTCATTGGGCGCCAGCGCGATCACCTTCCCCTACACCGAGGTCTATACTGCTCTGCAAACAGGCGCCATTGACGGCATCGAGGGTTCCCTCACCTCGATCTACAACATGAAGTTTTATGAGGCCCAGAAGTATGTCATCAAAACCTATCACATCAAGTCCGAGTTCCTGATTCTGGCAAGCAAGGTCTGGTTCGACAAGTTGAGCCCCAAAGCCCAGAAATTGATGTACCGGGCCACCAGGGAAGCCAGTGACGTCGAGGCGCCCTACAAGGCCGAGCAGGAGAAGAAGGCGGCGGGCCTGATTGAAAAGGGTGGCACCAAAATTTTGTCATTGACCCCGGCTCAACTGCAAAAGTTCAAGGACACCATGCAGCCTCCCTGCCTAGAAGTCTTCTTAAAGACCAACGGAGAAAAGGGCAAGGCTATTGTCGAGTTGTTCAAGAAGGAAATGGCAAAGCTCAAGTAACAGAGTACAGAAAGAACCCCAAATGCAAGGGCTCCGCGCCATTCAACTACCAGGGTGCGGAGCCCTTTGCCCGCGAAGCAGTTTTTAAGTAAACGAGGGGTAACAACTATCATGGCGGCATTTAAAAAGATAGACAATTTCATCCACCAAACTGAGAAATACTTCGTTGGGATAGGGACTCTGGTTATCACTCTAATGGCATTTATCGGAGTGATAACCCGCTTCTTTTTAAATTTTACATTTTCCTGGATGGAGGAAGCACTTCAATATTTGATGCTTTGGATAGCCGCCACGGCAGCCGCTCTTATAGTGCGAACCCAAGAGCATGTCAGCGTAGACATCATTAACTTTATTGTTCCCCAAAAACACCATAAGCGTATGCGCGCGGTACTTAATATAGCTTCCGGTATTTTCATGTGTTATTTCGTTTATATTACCTACACTCTTGTCCTAAACGTTTTCCAAAACAACCAAATCAGTGTCTCCATGACCTGGCTCCCCATGTACACGGTGTACCTGGGGGCACTAATAGCTTTTGTCCTCATGACATTCGAGTTTTTCAAGTATGGCATACAGTCCTGGGCCTCTGAAAAACAGCAAAATGGAAAAGCCGGCAATATAGGTTAGGGGCACAAATCATGTTTTCATTTGCAGCGATTTTGATTGGTTGTCTTTTAGTCGGCCTGCCTATTTTCATCGCTCTTATTATTCCCAGTATGGGTATCCTGAATTTTTCCCTGGATATGCCGGCCTGGATAGTACCTCAAAGGGTCCTAGCAGGCATGAACAAATACACCCTGCTGTGCGTACCGTTTTTTGTCTTGGCAGCCAACGTAATGGCGGAAGGAGAAATCGGCAGGCGTTTGATTGGGTTGGCCAGGTGTTTGGTAGGCCACGTTTATGGGGGCATGGCCCTGACCGGTATTCTGGCATGTACCATTGTGGGCGCCATCTCTGGAGCCGGCGCAGCCGGCATCATGACCGTTGGCCCCCTAATGGTCAAGGAACTGGAGCAAGACGGTTACAACAAAAGATTTGCGGTGGGGCTTATTACCAGCATCAGCGATGTGGCCATGCTGATACCGCCAAGCATCATATTCATTATCTATGCCTTGGTAACCAACCAGTCTATAGCCAAGCTTTTTCTGGCTGGCATGGGCGGGGGCTTGGTGTTTGCATCGGTTTTTGTGGTTTACAGTTACGTATACGCCAGACGGCACAAGGTCGCCCTCAGGGACAGAGCGTCACTCAGGGAACTGGGAGCCAGCATCAAGGAATCATCCTGGGCGCTCGGCCTGCCGGTAATCATTCTGGGAGGAATTTATTCCGGAATATTCAGCCCTACGGAAGCCGCCGGCGCGGCAGCCGTTTACGCGATTGTGATCGAAATGGTGGTTTACAAAACCCTAAATCTCAAGGGCCTCTTCAATATATCGGTAAAAACTGCCGGCAATGTGGCAATGATTTACGTGCTGCTGGGGGCTGGTTTGCTCTTGGCCTATGCCATGACCCTATCCAAGCTTCCTCTGGTTGTATTGCAGTTTTTGGGGGGAACATCACCCCTTGCTTTCCTGGTGGTGGTTAACCTGGCCTTCTTGGCCATCGGATGCTTTGTCGGACCGGGTTCGGCCATCGTGATTTTGATGCCTTTGTTCATGCCGACCGCCCAAGCTCTGGGCGTAGATCCAATGCACTTGGCGGTGGTGGTGGTCACCAACCTTGCAATAGGTATGGACACGCCACCATTTGGAATCGATCTGTTTGTTTCCAGCGGGGTCCTAAAGGTCGAATACAGCTTCGTGGTCAGGGCCATCGTACCATTCATGATCGCCAACTTCACCGCTTTGATCATCATCACCTTGTTCCCGTTCATTTCCACCTGGCTGCCCAGCTTGATCATGGGGTGAGGAAACCGTGGATTTGGCAGTAATTGAAAATACCTGCATCATGCAAAGATGTCGCGAGGGTGATAAATGGACGTTGATGAGGTGGTAACGGTTGTTTCTGCAGAGATCGAAAAAAGGTCTCCTGAATTCCTCGAATTTGCAGCGGATATGATCAAGGTGCCCAGCTTCAATCCGCCGGGCAACTACGAAAAAATTGCGCCCTTGGTGGTGGAAAGGCTCGCTTCCTTTGGCCTGCAGGCCAAAGAAATTATCACCCCGCCCGAGTTGGTCGCACAAGCCGGCTTTGAATTTCCCCGCCGCAATGTGCTTGCCACATTGCCTGGAGCCTCTCCCAAAAACAAAGCAGTTCTCATGGTGCACCTGGATACGGTCCCCGTTGAAGATGAATCTCTTTGGGAACACGAACCTTTCAGCGGAAAATTCGATGACGGGAGGCTGTGGGGCCGTGGTGCTTGTGACTGCAAGGGGCGCTTGGCGTGTTTCGCGCTGGCCCTCGGGGCCATCAAAAGTGCAGGCGTCGTTTTACAGGGAGACGCAGTTTTGGCTGCCACCGCCGATGAAGAGATAGGCGGCGAACTGGGAGCCGGCTACTTGGCCGCTCAAGGGGAGTTGGACTGCGATTTTTGCATTGTGGAGGGGTTCATCAACCAGATGTTCCATGGTTATGGCGGGTCTCTCTCGGCTCAAATCACAACTATTGGCAAATCCGCCCATACTGCGGTGCCCTGGCGAGGCGTCAATGCCATAGAAAAAATGCAAGAAGTTTTACGAGCGGTTGGGCAAGCCCAGATTGAACTGGAAAGCCGCCCTTCGGTTGACAAGGAAATGAGGTTTTCGACATTGAACATAGGGACGATCAGTGGCGGCAGCAAATCGACGATCGTTCCCGATCGATGCGCCATTGAGATCGATGGAAGGCTGGCTACCGAGGATCATCCGGATTTCGTTATCGAACTACTGAGGAAAAAGCTTTCAAAGGCATCGCTGGATAACCCTGATCTCATATTTGAGATGGAGATAAATAAAAAGGAGGAGGCCTACGTATCGGATCCGGATTCAGATTTGGTCAATTGCCTCCAGGAATCAATCCGTTTGATTGGAATGCCAACGGTTCCCGTAACCATGTCGCGCGGCGGCAGCGATATGAAATATATGATTGCAAGAGGAATACCCTGCGTAGCTTATGGCCCTGGCCACAGACCCAACTCAAACATACACGGAGTGAATGAGAATATAGCGTTGGCCGATTTTGTAAATTGCGCTAAAGCAACTGCGGTCACATTGATCAACCTACTGGGGATAACATGAGCCTGATTAACAACTTTTTTGTCGACTTCCCCAATGGAAATTGAAGTCGTACGCATTGCCGTGTGCGAAGACATCTTGCCCAGTCGAATGAAGATTCCTTATGAAGGTCTGCCTCAGGTCGGTTTATTTTTGGAATATCTGGTCCAACAGTACGGCCCCCGATTACGGGAGGCAATTTGGGAGGCGGATCAATTGAGCCAAAGTTTGGTCGTCCTGCTAAATGGAAAGAACCTGCGCAGCTTGCCGCGCGGTCTGGAGACCGAACTGTGCCACGGGGATAGCCTGGTGATTTCGATCCCCTTGATGGGTGGCTAAATGTATAGAGGATATACGGGAAAAATTCTGAAGGTGGATTTGAGCACCGGGGATGTCCGCTTCTGGGCCTGGCCGCCCTCATGGCAAGACCAATACATGGGCGGCCGTGGCCTGGGCGCCAGGTTGATGCTGGATTCGGCCGCCTCCGATGTCAGCCCTTTGGAGCCCGCCAATCTACTCTATTTTCTGACCGGTCCCATCACGGGCACTCTTTTGCCCGGAGCCTCCAAGTTCGTGGTTGTCACCAAGTCTCCGGCTTCCGGAGGATTCTGCGACTCCTATTCCAGCGGGCGCTTCGCGTTGGAACTCAAATACGCAGGCTTAGACGGCATGGCGGTCACCGGCAAGGCAGAGGGACCGAGCATCTTGGTCATCAACAACCAATCGGTCAGGCTGGTGCCCGCAGTAGAGTTCTGGGGATCGGACACCTTGTCGACGGAAAGACGGCTAAAAGAGCTTTATGGCCAGGACTCCGGGGTGGTCTGCATCGGACCGGCGGGCGAGAACCTGGTCCGGTTCGCCTCCATAAACAGCGACTATTACCGGCAGGCCGCCCGTGGCGGAGTCGGGGCTGTGATGGGTTCCAAGAACCTGAAGGCCATCGTCGTGCGGGGGAACATGGGGGTTGGATGTGCCGATCCGGCCGGGGTGATGGAACTAGTGCTGGAGTACCGCGACCTTTTGCTGGCCAGTGAAGTCGCCCGCAAGCGAATGAAATATGGCACGCCCCTTTCCCTGGACATCACCAACGCCTTGGGCATGCTGCCAACTCGCAATTTTCAAGAGACTCATTTCCCTGAGGCAGAAGGACAAATCGATGGTGACGGTTTCCTAAAGGACGTGGTTGCCAACCAGTCCTGTCTGGGGTGCATGGTGGCCTGTTCCAAGATCAGCAAGACGGGCAACGGGCCCTTCGCGGGGGATGTGTTGGAGGGGCCTGAATATGAAGCCTTCGCCTTGTTGGGTTCCAACCTGGGCGTCAGTGACCGCGCCACAGTCATCAGGGCTAATCTGGTTTGCGACGAGTTGGGTATGGACGTGATATCTGCGGGTGGCGTCATAGGTTTCTATTTTGAGTGCCTTAAAAAAGGGCTGGTGGACACTGGCCCCGATGAGGACCCAGAAACCGGCTTCGGAAACGGCGAGGCCATGCTCAACCTACTGAAACTCATCGCCCATAAGCGCGGGGTGGGAAAGATACTGGCCGAGGGCGTGTCCGGCGCGGCCGAGGTGTTTGGAAGCCCGACAAAGCTTTTGGCCCACCACGTCAAGGGCCTGGAACTGCCCGGCTATGATCCTCGCGGGGGCTACGGCGTTGCCCTGTCCTACGCGGTTTGCGCTCGAGGCGGCTGCCACCGGAGGGCTTGGCCACCCCGGATCGAGTTGCTCAAAAACATTCCAGCCGACACCAGCGACGGCAAGGCCGCAATGGTCAAGGAGATGTCGGACGAAAACAACGTCTTCCATTCCCTGCTGGCCTGCGATTTCCCCTTCAAGTTGGCTGGACTGGGGATGGGGCATTGCCGGAGATATCTGAAAGCGGTCACTGGCCAGGATTACTCGGAGGAGGATCTGTGGCGGACCGCCGGGCGCATCGAGACCGCCATACGGCTCTACAACCTCGCCCAAGGCCTTGGCAGGGATGATGACACCTTGCCGCCGCGTTTTTTGAAGGAAAAAGCCCCTTCCGGACCCAATCAAGGCATGGTGATACCGGCCCGATCGCTGGATGAAATGCTTGATGAATACTACGAACTCCGAGGCTGGGACAGCAAAGGAATTCCCAGGGCCGAAACCCTTGCGGCCCTTAAGCTAGATGATTACGGCTCTTTTGCGGTCTCAGGATGAAGGAAGCAACCAGTGTGACCAAGCTTTTGGTAAAAAGCAGTCGTTGCGTACGCTGCAGGGCATGTGAACTAGCCTGCTCGTTGCGCCAATGCGGCGAGTTCAACTTAAAACGCAGCGCCATCAAGGCACCGCTCGAGCCCCTTTCGAGAGAAAAGGTGGCCGTCTGCCGCCAGTGTGCCCGGCCAGCGTGCGTCCAAGCTTGTCCCGAAGGGGCTCTGAGCCAGGGGACCCTCGTGGTGTTGCTTGACAGGGATCTTTGTACGGGCTGCCGGGAATGCGTGCTTGCCTGCCCGTTGGGAGCTATTTTCGTGGACGAAACAGATGGCCTGCCGCGCAAGTGCGACCTTTGCGGTGGGCAGCCTCTTTGCGCTCAGGTGTGTGCAAAGCAAGCCTTGGTGGTTATTGAATAATGCTCCAGTTTCTGGCCCGCAAGGGCAGCGTCGAACTTGGACAGTTTTTTGATTTCCAGATTTGGGGAGCCCTCTTGGCTCCGCCGATCAAAAGGAGGACAGTGTATGTGGGGTGATAAAGGTCGTTGCGCGGTGGCCTTGGGTTTCGATCTAGATGTGGAAACGCTTTGGCTTTCTCGGGGTCTCACCACTCCCAGCCCCCTGTCACGGGGGAAATATGGCGCCTATGTGAGCATGCCCCGTATTCTCAATTTCCTAGCAAAGAGAAACATCCCCGCTACCTTCTTCATCCCTGGCTGGGTAGCGGACTTATACAGGCCGTTGGTCAAGGAGATAATCGAAGCCGGGCATGAAGTGGCACATCACGGTTGGTTACACGATGACCCAAACTCCATGCCCATAGAGCAGGAGCGGGAAGAATTTATCAGGGGTGTTGAAGTCCTCCGGGAGTTGGGCGCCAACCCACGGGGGTATCGTTCGCCGGCATTTGACTTGGGGCCCAATACGCTCAATCTACTCAAAGAGTTTGATTACTTGTATGACACCAGCATGATGGCTCATGAGACCCCATATTACATCGTCGATAATGGCGAGAATTCAGGGGTGATAGAGCTTCCGGTTTGTTGGGAGTTGGACGACGCTCCTTTCTATCTTTTCGCCTTCAAACCTGCTTATCGTCAGGGTCTGCAGGACCCTGATTCGGTCGTTAAGGTATGGCAGGCCGAGTTCAATTACGCATACAGGGAAAGCGGTTTCTATCTTTTGACCTTGCACCCGCAGCTCACTGGAAGGGGCTATCGGCTCGATGCCCTGGGAAGAGTGCTGGATTACATCGAAAAACATCCACAGGTGTGGTTTGCAACCCACGAGGATATAGCCAAGGCCTACAACGAAGTCGTCGATCCCAAAAACAAATTGAAAATCGAACTGGCGCCTGGTTGGCACGATCCCGCCTTTTAGCCTTGAGTCCGAAAGAGAGAAACATGGACCCTCAATCGACCGCTTTAGTTGTAGTGGACATGGTCCGTTCCCATTTGGACATGGATATAGGCCACCTCCCATTGGCGCCAGAAGACGCCAAAAGGGTGCTGAAAAACGTGGCCGAAACCGTCATACCGGTTTTCCGCAAACACGGGCGCCCAATAATATTCATTCAAACCTATAACCGCATTGACCATGGCCGTAACGGGACCTTCGCCATGGCCAACCCCTTTTGGAACTACCAAATGGAAAACTCCAGCGTGCCTGGTGTGGGGCGAAAGCGGACTAGCAAGGCGGTGGAAGGATCCCCGGTCATCGAGCTCATGCCGCCGCTTGAGGCAGGGCCCCAGGATTACATAGTGGTCAAAAGGCGCTACTCTCCGTTTCTCAATACGGACATGGAATCCATCATCCAGGTACTTGGGCTCAAGAGCCTGGTAGTCGTGGGTATTAATACCAACAATTGCGTGTTGTGCACCTCGTTCGAGGCCTTCAATCGCGATTTAGAGGTCATTGTGGCTGAGGATTGCTGCGCCAGCATGAACGGCTCCGAATACCATGATGCAGCAATAATGATTATTAAAACTGCTTTAGGCTGGGTCATTGGTTCCGAGCAGATTGACGGAATCCTGTCAGGCCGCGAGTCGTTATAACTGGAGGAATTTGTAATGGCAATTGATTTGCACAGCCACTTGATCCCGCAAATCTTGCTGCAATCGGAAAAGTGGGGTCTGACATACGAGGAAGACAGCGAGGGTGTAGGTACTGTCTTAGCTTGGGGACTCGCGGTGGCGCCTGTGGGGCCGAATCTTTTTTCGCCCGATTTGCAATTGGCCGAGATGGACAGGGATGGCTTGGAGAAAAAACTCATTGCACTGCCTCCCTTCTTGTTCGGTTATCACCGAGACAAGGAATGGGCAGTATCCTGGTCCCGGGCTTCCAACGATGCCTTGGCCGCAGTAACACGCGGCTTCCCTCATAAATTCATTCCGTTTGGAAGCGTCGCCCTACAGGACCCGGAGACGGCGAGTGAGGAGATGCGACGTTGTCTGTTGGAACTGGGCTTCCCGGGTTTGACTATTGGCACCAACGTGGGTGGGCTGGATTTGGACCATCAGAACTTCACAGAATTCTTCGAGACAGCAAACCGATTGGGTTGCCTAATACTTATTCACCCCAACAATGTGATGGCCGGGGAGCGGCTGTCTTCTTATTATCTGCGCAACTTGCTGGGGAATGCCTTTGAAACCACCACTTGCCTATCTCGGCTTCTCTCATCCGGTTTTTTTGAAAAACACCCCAAGATTAAGATCTGCTTTTCTCATGGCGGCGGAGCCTTTCCGTACCTGCTGGGGCGCCTGCAAAAAGGGGGGGAAGTGAGGCCGGAACTGGGCGGCGGAGAAGCATTTGACCTGCCCCCTAACGTTTATTTCGACACTGTGGTGCACGATCAGCAGACCTTGCAGTTCTTGGCTGGAAAAGTTGGGATGCGAAAAGTGGTTTTGGGCAGCGACTACCCCTTTGACATGGGTCAACCTGACCCGGCTGGTTTTGTCGCGCAAGCCATGCCCAAGGATCAATGTCAGGCAATCCTGAAAAACAATGCAGAGGAATTCCTGCAAGGGGAATGAGCTTGGTCCATTTAAACGGCGGCGCGTCTGCCGCCGGTTTGTCCGGGAGGTGCCAAGGATGACTGTGCAGCAACTATGGGAGCGCCGGGACGCGGCAATTCCCAGGGGCGTGGGCAACGTGACCCCGCTGGTGTTGGCCAAGGCTGAGGGCGCCTTGGTTTGGGACCCTGACGGCAACCAGTACATCGACTTCGTTGGTGGCATCGGGGTTAACAATGTGGGACACCGCCACCCCAAAGTTGTGGCGGCCATCAGACGGCAACTGGATGAGTACCTACACGGCTGCTTCCACGTATCCATCTATGAGCCCTACGTGGCCCTGGCCGAAAAGATCAACGCCATCGCGCCCTGCCCGGGCCCCAAGAAGACCATGCTGGCCAATTCCGGGGCCGAGGCGGTGGAGAACGCGGTCAAGATCGCCCGCTACGCCACCGGCAAGCCGGGTGTGATCTGCTTTGAGGGCGGCTTCCACGGCCGCACCCTGCTGGGCATGGCCCTGACCAGCAAGGTGCTGCCTTATAAGTACAAGCTTGGGGCTCACCTGCAGGCCATCTACCGGGCGCAGTACCCTTACTGCTACCGCTGCCCTTGGGGCAAGGAGTACCCTTCTTGCGGGGTGTCCTGCGGCCGGGAGTACTTTGAGGACTACTTCAAATACAACACCCACCCGGACGAGGTGGCAGCCATAATCATTGAGCCCATCCTGGGCGAGGGTGGCTTCATCGCACCTCCGTTTGAGTATATGCATCAGCTACGCCAGCTATGCGAAGAGCACGGCATCGTGCTGATTGCCGACGAGGTCCAGAGCGGCATCGGCCGCACCGGCAAGATGTTCGCTCTGGAGCACTTTGGGGTGCAGGCGGACATCGTGACCATGGCCAAGAGCCTGGGCGGGGGCATGCCTCTGAGCGCCATCTGCGGTAAGGCAGCCTTGATGGACAGCGTGCATCCCGGCGGGCTGGGCGGCACCTACGGCGGCAACCCGGTGGCCTGCGCCGCGGCTTTGGCCGTGCTGGAGGTGATCGAACAAGAGGACATCCTGGCCCGGGCCGAGGATCTAGGGATCAATGCCAGGCGGACCCTGCTGGCCCTGCAGGACCGTTTCCCGGCTATCGGCCAGATGCGGGGCCTGGGGCCCATGCTGGCTATTGAACTGGTGAGCGACCCGGTTTCCAAACAGCCTGCGCCCGAACTGGCCAAGCAGCTAACCGCCTATTGCCACGCCCACGGCCTGCTGGTGCTGGACTGTGGAACCTTGGGCAACAACGTGCGCACCCTCATGCCCCTGGTCATCACCGACGAACAACTCCAGCAGGGCATGGACATCCTGGCAGAGGGCATGGAACAACTTGGATAAGGAGAGAGGCAATGCCTGAAAATGCCAAGTGCTACAGGTCCAATGTCTGGGTGGTGGAAGTGAAGTCGCCTTGCACAGCGGGCCACCGTGTGGGCAATGAAGTCATTTTTGAATACAACCAGGTGGTCGGAAAGCTTTGCTTCGACTCAATGTGTACGATGATGGCCGAGGTGCATAGACTGCGCTATGGGGGCCAATCCCCCTGGTTGGCCCCTTGACCTGCATGGCCATCTCAGGGGTTCCTATTCGCCCGATTCGTAGCTCTCGACCTTGTCCTGGAAGAATTGGTGGATGAGCTGGCGGTCGAATTCGTAAAAGTCTGCAAGCATGCGGTCCATTTCTTCCCGGCTGAAGTACTCCATAACCGGAAAGAAAAAGTGCTTATCCTCTTTTTTAATGTGCTCAGGATAAAAGACGGCAAGCTTTTCCAATAAGCGAATCATATCTTGGGTGCCGGTGTCTGAGTCGTTGTAGGTTCGGTTGGCCTCATGCAGCCTTTTCACCATGGCGCGGCCCTGTTTGTGCTCCTGAATCAACTCATCAGTTATGGCCGATAGCTCGGAAGGGAGTTCTTTGTTACGCAACTCCCGGAAAAGCAAATCTTCTTCCTTGCCGTGGTGGCAGCGATCGGCATAGACACGAAAAAACTCTACAGCATCGGCTATGAACTCCGAATCCGGCTCAGCGCCGTCCCGAAGTTGGTTGGCTTGTTTTTGGATTATGGCCACCATGCGTTCAATCAAGCGGTGTTCATGCATCAAGGGACCTATTGGTTGCATCTTGGCCTCCCCAAAGCCAGAGTTGTGGGCGCTCTGGCTGATTTGATTTGTTCATGCTTGTCTTATGCCCTCTACATAGCAGGTAGCTGCGGGCTACGTTGGTGAACACCATGCCCGGATAGAGGACACCAAATTCGGCGCCAAATAAAAAACCCAGCACCAGTCCGTGCGCAACCACCACCCGGCTCGGAAATACCGGCACCCCCTTGGCCACCATCCACACCCACAGGCAGTCCGCGGCAACCACCGAGCGAACTCCGGCCTGGAAAATGGGAGGTAATTGGCCCGCGGCCAACTTGACCACGGCCATGTTGGTGCCCCAGATAAGGGCCAGGACAAGCATGGTCAGGACCACGCCTATGCTCAGGCTTTCCTCGGTTTGTGCTCCCGTAGATGCTGCTGCCGCCTGTTTCATCACATTACGCCGCGGGATGAGATTAACTTGGACCGGACCAGGAAAATGGTATTCACAAATTATGCGGCAACCGCCGCCTTCCACTTCGTTTTGAGCCCTCCGACGCTCCTGATGCCAATCGTTCCTTCATCTGAGAATCTGTCAGATTTTCTTGTAAGAGTCATTCCGCCTGAAGTCTAGTCCTACGTCCATGCTGCCATTTGTAGGCTGTCCTCAAAGAGTATAACAAATTGGTTTAATCAGAATTTCTGTTCCGCATATGAATGTGTAGCTAGTGCAATTTACATTTAACATCGACTACAAAAGGATTTTGACCAGAACTATGAGCCCTCACACCCGTACCCCTGGGCGCGGTGGGTTGACCTGTACCCCTTAAAGTGAGCCAGACTTTAGTTGGGATTTTGGGCAGAAAGCATGGTGGGCTAATCCAGGACCTTGGTTTTGACCCGGCGACTAAGACCCGCCCCGCCGGCAAGGATCAGCACCCCGCCCAGAATAAGGTGCCAGGTCAGTGGCTCGCCAAAAAACAGCACCCCCCACGCGCCGGCAATGATGACCTGGCTCATGAGGACCACCCCGCCTTCGGCGGCTGGCAGGTGATAAAAACCCTGGTTCATCAGCACCTGACCGATGGTGGCCACCGCGCCGATGGAGGCCAGGTACAGCAGGCCAATGCCCGAAGGTAGCAGGGGCTCCACGCCCAAGGTTAGTGGCCAGATGGATACCACAGCCGCAGCCAGGCAGAAGAAGAAGTAAATGCAATAGGGGCTGTGCTGACCGGCCAAGCGCCGCACCAAGGCCATGTTAAGGCCGGCCACCACGCTGGTGATCAGCGCGCAGAGGTGGCCCAGGCGCAGGTGCATATCCCCACCTGGGGACAGAACCACAACCGTGCCCGAAAAGGCCAGGGCGATGAGCAGCCAGTCTCGTCTGGCCACCCGCTCGTCGTTCAACCAGGGTGAGAAGATGGCCGCGAAGGCCGGAAAGAGGAAAAACAGCACCATTACCTCGGTCAAAGGAATCTGACGCATGGCCACTACCAGGCATAGAAAGCCGATGGTGCCCAACAGTCCACGGATGATCAAAAGCCTCAAGTTGGGGCCCAGGATGGCCACCCGGAAGCAGCCAGAGAGTCCCAGCATGAACACTATACCGAACAGGGACCGGTAGAAACTGATCTGCCATACGCCGACCGCTTGGCCAGCTAGCTTGATAAACACCCCTACCAAGGCGAAGAAAAAGGCGGATAAAACCATGCACCCCGCCCCGACGAGCAGGTTGCGATTTCCACTGGAGTTGATCAAGCGTTACTCCTAGACCCTGGGACGTGCGCTGGCAGGGAGGCGTATGGCTTATGTCCTGAACAAGGTAACCGCAACGCCTTAAAGATATAACAGGAGCGGTCCATCTGCGACCCCTGGGGCCGGCTTGGTGGCCCGTCGCCAGCTTTTTGGTTCGTTCGCCGCAGTCAGTGGGTGCATTTCACTTACATATCTGAAAACCATGCCCCGTGACAGATCCAACTGCTTGGCCGCACCGGCTGCCCTTACCTGCTCTGTCAAACCCAATGCCTCGGCCCTGAATTCCGGCAAGTAGCGCCTGTGGGAAAACTTCTGACCATTTGATTGCTTGCTCATGGATCATCTCTCTCGCAAAATTTACTCGCTTAGCAAAGTGTCCGTCAAAACTGAGCAGGATCACCCCCTTGCCGATCCGAAAAACGGTCTCGCCGAGGAGGTGAATCAGTCAGCTATTAGTAAACACCGACGTCTATCTCCACACCCGCACTCAATACAGTCTGCTGGACGAGACCACCGGACTGCCAGGCCTTATGACGCGGGCCAAGGATCTAGGCATGGGCCACAACCTGGGGCTGGGGCCCCTAAACGAAGAGGTGATCAGGCCTGAGGTCTACAGGGAATGTGTCCATTAGCAAAAACCGAATCTTGTCCCAAACGCCTTGACGACGTAAAATCATTGGTCTCAACCCTCATGGAGCACATTGCATGGAATACCGCCACGCCGTTTTTCACTATCTGAAAGTTTCTGACTGGTCGCGGCCTGACCGCGGTTTTCCCCCCCCGCTAAGCTCCGAGACCAGCACTTCCATTTGACCTACCGAGGAGGCAGTAATGAGCCTGTTGACCATAGATGATTCCAAGTGCAAACGGGATGGTATATGCACCAAGGTGTGCCCCCGGCAACTGATAAGCCAGAAAACCGACGATGCCCTGCCAGCCATTGCCCCCGAGAAGGAGGTTTTGTGCTTGGCCTGCGGGCAATGCGTGGTAGTATGCCCCCATGGGGCCTTGAACAACCGCAAGGCGCCCTTGGAGGACTGTCTCCCGCTGGACAAAAGCCTGGATGTTTCCTGGGATCAGGCCCGGCAGTTCCTGCGCTCTCGGCGCTCCATCCGGGCCTATAAGGCCCAAACCCTGGAGCGGGCCACCCTGCAAGAGTTGATCGACAATGCACGCTACGCACCCACGGGCGGCAACTCCCAGACCGTTCATTGGGTGGTCATCAACGGGCGTGACAAGCTGCGGCAACTTTCCGAGAGGACCATTGCCTGGATGCGCCAAGTGGTGGAGCAGCAAAGCGATCCGGTGCTGGCAAGCTATTACGGGCCGGTGGTGGAGAGTTGGGACACCGGACACGACAGCATCCTGCGGTCAGCCCCCGCCTTACTGATCGCCTCCTCACCCGGCCAAAACCGCAATGGCCTGGTGGATACCAGTATCGCCCTCAGCTACCTGGAGTTGTTGGCCCTGACCCTAGGGCTGGGCACCTGTTGGGCCGGCCTGCTTCGGGGGGCGATGCTTAACCTGGAGGGCATGGCCCGGGAAATGGGGGTGCCGGAAGGTAACACGTGGTTCTACCCCATGATGATCGGCTATCCTCAGTTCAAATACCAGCGCCTGCCGGAACGCAAAAAACCCAGCATAGTCTGGGTATAGATCCGGCCCTGCCGAATCTGTGGGCCATTCCGGCAGGAATCGGGAAAACAGCGCCGCCTGGCCCGGCCTCCCGGCCAGGGCCGCTCAGCCCGCGCAGGTAGCCGTCCGGTAGGTGTCCGAGAATTTTTCCCCATGCTCCTGGCGGCCCAGAAAGCCCAGCAGGATGCGCAGATAGTCCTGGGGGCGGTGGTCGTAGGAATTGTGCCCGCAGGCCGGGATCACGGCCAACTCGCCCTGGGGCAGGCCGCGGTACATGGCCAACCCCTCCTCCACCGGGAACAGGGCGCTGCGGTCGGGGTAGAGCACAAGGGCCGGGGCCGCCGCCTCGGGAAGCTGGGGCCGGAGGTCGAACATCCCGCAGCCGTAGGAGCCGCCCATGTAGCTGTAGAGGTCAAAGCGCTCTTCGGCCTTTTCCGGCCCATGCCATTTGATCATCTTGTCCTTGACCGCCTGATCAAGCTGGGCATAGGGAAGGGGGAACTTGGCCTGGTTCAGTTCGGGCATGGGCACCGAGGAGTAACACTGGGTGCTGGCCGCCACCAGGCTCTTGACCGATTCGGGGTGCAGGCGGGCCATATCCAGGGCAACCACACCGCCCTCGCACTGGCCCACCAGATGGGCCGGTCCCAACTCCAGGGCGGCCATGAGCCCGGTCAGTTCGGCCACCGCCGCGTCGCGGAAGCCCTCGCTAAAGTAGAACTCCCGGTAATCCTCGCCCTGCTCGCTTTGGCCGTAGCAGCGGCGGTCGTAAGTCACCACTCGGTAGCCGGCCATGACTAGGTGGGGTAGCACCCCCCGCCACATCTCGCTGCTCCCGAAGCCGTGGTGCAGCAGGATCACCAGAGGCCCCTCGCCGTGCTGCTCAAAATAGACCTGCCGCCCGACCAGTTCCAAAAACGCCATGCCCTCTCCTGCTAACCGAAATTATGCGGCAGACGCCGCGCTCCTCATTTTCAATTTTTCCGACATTCCTGTCCAACCCTGGGGGCTCACTCAGGTGGCATCCGAAGGCCTCACAACCAATTTCCTTAGGCGATTTGCCACTGAAAACAGGATGGACATTGCAGTCACCTTGATTTTGGGCATAGTAGCCCTTATCTGTTTTGGCGGTCAATCGTGTGTCCGCCTTCAACCCGTACACAGCATTTCCCGGCACTGGTGGGCCAGTAGTGGGAACGACGAAGCCACATGTACTCACAAACGCCGGTCATGGTAGAGCCTTTGTGATCCTAATGATTTGATACTTCATGGACGGCTTCACGTCTTAACCCATTCGCGCCAGGTCTGCCCTCATGGGCAGGCAAGGGGCAGGGGAGGGACATCTTCGGCCACAAAATGAAGCCCCCGATCGCGCGGAAGGCAATAAATCAAGGAGAAAACAGGAGACTCCTACCGGCTTCGCCTTTGTGTAATATGGTCTTATTTGGGGGGCAACCTGGGATCAAAAAAGGGCCCGCCCGACAAACCACGGGCGGGCCCTGATGCGAGCCTGCTATCAGATTGCGGGTTTTAGTCGTTTACGACCTTCTCACCCTGGGCACGACCCAAAATCTCGTACTTACCGTCCTTGACCTGAATCAGGAATTCATCCAATACGATTTGGTTGTTTTTATCGAAGTAGATCTCTCGGCCCTGCACGCTGGGATATTTCACCTTGGTCAGTGCGTCGCGCACTGCTGCCGGAGCGGTGCTCTTGGCCATCTTAACGGCCTGGGCCACAATGTACACCGTCTCATAGCCACTCATGGCGAACTTGTCCGGTACCTGCTTGTAAGCCTTTTCGTAAGCCGCCACGAACTTCTTGTTGGCCGGGGTATCGATGTTAGGCACGTAGCGGGTGGGGCCGGCCATACCATTGGAGTTGGCCCCGGTAAGCTTCATGAAGTCGGGGTTGAAATAGGCGCTGGTGGGATCTAACAGGCGCACTTCCTTGGTCAGGCCGATCTCGGCCATCTGGTTGGTGGCCACTGAGTGTTCAGCGGTGTTGGCGATGAGGGCAATTCCATCGGGCTTCTTGGCCCTAATCTTGGTGAGCAGGGTGTAGTAGTCGGTGGCGCCTTGGGGATGATACTCCACCGCCACGACCTCGCCGCCTTCCTTTTTCACCAGTGAGCTAAGCGACTCCACGCCGCCCCGGCCGTAGTCGTCGTTGCGGGCCAGGAAAGCCCAGCGCTTAATCTTCAGGCTGTTGATGGCTTCCTTGACGAATGCGCGGGCCATCATGTCGGAGTTGTCACAGTTGCGGAAAATCCACTTGTTGCCCTGCTTAGTGATAGGCGGGGCAATAGAGATGGGGGTGACCTGGGGCACCTTATTGCGCTTAGCCACCTCGGCATCGGCCAGGGTGGAGGTGCTGCAGAAGTCGCCGATTACCACGGAAACCTTGTCCCGGGTCATGAGCTTTTCCACCGCGGCCACTGACATGCGCGGGTTGCAGGTGCTGTCTTCCTTGACGATCTCAATTGGCATCTTCTGGCCGTTAAAATCAATGCCGCCGGCAGCGTTGATTTGCTTGACCGCCAAATCAATACCGTTGAATGTGCGGGTGCCATCGGAGCCCACCGGCCCGGAAAAGGGCAGAACCACGCCCACCTTCACCGGCCCTGCGGCCCAGGCCGCTGTGGCCATGAGAGCCACTATGGCTGCAGCCATTATCATTATTTTTTTCATGTATCCATCTCCTTTGTCACATGGGTTCTATATGAACCAAGGTTTCCTAGTAACGAAACACTACCCGCCGCAAATCACCGATGGGTGAGGCTATAAAAGTAGCGACATCTTCTGGATACGGACGCTAAGAGGAGTCAGGGGGATTATCCGCCCCTTGGCTAACTCCACCCGCCAGGGTACCTCAACCGGATCAAGCCCGATCTCCTGGTAGGCGTAGACGACCCGGTAAACGCCTTGTCCTGTTTTTTTGGCTCGCCAGCCCAACACGCCAATGCCTCGGTTGGACTGGGGTTTCCATTGGCGCATGTTTAGCTCCATCAGGCTGCCGATGGTTTCAGGACCCCCTTGACCACCACCATATTGCTCCACCAGGCGGCAGGCTCGAGTACTTTCGTCGTCCTGGGAGGGCACGGAGGTGCGCCCTGAAGTCCACGCTGGGATGCCCAAAAGAAGGTAGCAACAAAGCAGGCTATAGGCCCATATACGCTTCACGCACATACTCGTCGTTCAAAAGGTCGCTGGAGAGGCCAGAGGCGCCAATTTTGCCGTTTTCAATCACATAGGCCCGGCTGGAGTTCTCGAGGGCCATGTAGGCGTTCTGCTCTACCAAAAGGATGGAGATGCCTTCCTGATTGATAGTGCGGATCATCTCGAAAATGCCCTCCACTAGGATGGGAGCTAAACCCATAGAGGGCTCGTCAAGCATCAAAAGCTTTGGATCTGCCATCAGAGCCCGTCCAATGGCCAGCATTTGTTGCTCCCCTCCGGAAAGGCTGCCGGCCATCTGGCGGCGGCGTTCGGCTAAACGGGGAAAGCGCTCATATACGTATTCGGTGAGTTGTCGTTTACGCTGGGCGTCGTCCAGCACCATACCGCCCATGTTAAGGTTTTCGGCGATGGTCATATCCGGGAAGACCTGGCGGCCTTCGGGACAGTGGGCGATTCCCAGACGCACCACCTTGTGGGATGGTGCTCCAGTGATTTTCTGACCCTTCCAAAGCACCTCGCCGCTTTTAATTTTCATCATGCCCTGGACCGCCCGCAGGGTGGTGGACTTGCCTGCTCCGTTGGCTCCGATGAGCGATACAATTTCCCCTTCGTCCACGGTGAGCGATACACCACGCAAGGCGGGGACGTTGTCGTAGGAGACACGGACGTCATTAAGGTCAAGCACTGGCCTGCCTCCCTAGATACACCTCGATCACCTTGGAGTTAGCGCGAATCTCCTCGGGCTTGCCTTCGGCGATTAGTTCTCCATAGTCCAAGACGAAGATGCGCTCGGATATGTTCATCACCAGGCGCATGTTGTGCTCCACCAGGCCTACAGTGATCCCAGTCTCCTGGATTTTGCGGATGGTTCCAAGCATGCGCATCGACTCCATGGGGTTCATGCCCGCGGCGGGCTCGTCCAAAAGCAGCAGATTGGGCTTCACTGCCAAGGCGATGGCAATGTTCAACAGCTTCTGCTCTCCGTAAGGCAGGTTTTGGGTGATGAGATCCTTCTTATCGGCCATACCCATAAATTCCAAAATCTCTAGAGCGTGCTCGCGTTTTTTCTCACGCTGCTCGCAGGCAGCGCGGGTTGCCAGAAATGACTGCCACAGTGAGGTGTGGTCATGCAGGTGATTACCGATCATCACTGCTTCCAGCACGGTGAGATCGCGGAAAATTTTGGTTTGCTGAAAGGTACGCACCACACCTAGCTTGGCGATATCAGAGGTATGCATGTGGTTCATCTCTGCACCCTGGAACTTCACAGATCCCGAGTCGGCCCTAGTCACCCCGGTGATGAGATCGAACAGGGTGGTCTTGCCTGCTCCATTGGGGCCAATGATGCTGACGATCTCGCCTTTCTCAATGCTCAGGCTGATGTCGCTGTTGGCACTGACGCCGCCGTATGACTTTGACAAATTGCTGATCGTTAAAAAATCCATGCTGCCTTACACCATCTAACTTTCCAGCGACGCGCTGCGCTGCTTGAACTGATCCACCAGGCCCACAATGCCCTTGGGGAAAAAGATCACCACTAGCATGAGCATAAGACCATAGATGACGAACTGCAGGTCTCCGGCAAAGCGCAAAACTTCAGGAAGGGCGGTGAGTATCATCGCACCTACAAGCGGTCCCACTATGGTGCCCCTACCCCCAATGATAACCATGGTCACCAGATAGATAGATTCGCCAAGGCTGAAGGAGTCCGGACTGATGAACATGGTGTAGTGCGCGTAGAGGCTGCCGGCGGCACCGGCCAGGGCAGTGCTAATGACAAAGGCCGTCATGCGGCAGTCACGCGGCTGCACCCCGATAGATGAGGCCAGTAAGGGGTCCTCCCGGGTGGCGATAAAGGCCTCGCCGAACTTGTATCGCAGCAGGTTGCGCACCAAAATCAGAATTACTATCATCACCGCGAAGGCTAGGTAGTAGAAAGCCAGCTTGTCGCCAAAGGAAATATTAAGTCCGAAGAAGTCAAAGGTACCCGGCGAGGGTATGCCTGGTAGACCCATGGGACCGCGGGTGAGGTCTACCAGGTTGATGATAAGAAGCACCACGATTCCCTGGAAGCCAAGGGTAGCTATGGCGAAGTAGTGCCCGCTCAGGCGCAGGGCAGGAATGCCGATGATAAATCCCATGAATCCAGCAGCTGCGATGGCCAGTGGGAAGGCCGCGGCAAAGGGCAGGCCCAGCTTGACCATGAGCAGTGCCGAAGTGTAGGCCCCAATTCCGTAGAATGCGGCGTGCCCGAGGGATAACTCACCGATGTAGCCCACGATGATGCCCAGGCTTACTGCAAGGATAATGTTGATCACCGCACTGATCATGATGTGCTGGTAAAAAGCTTCGTTAAAAATCAGGGGCAGAACCAGCGCCGCGAGCACTAGCCCTCCTTGGGGAGCTAACTTACGCACGGGCGCCCCCTTTGCTGCCAAAGAGGCCAGTGGGTTTGGTCAGCAGCACCAGGATCATGATGGAAAAGCCGATGATATCCAAAAACTCGGCGGGCATCACCGCCCCAGCCACGGTTTCCAAAAGGCCTAGGCCCAGTCCCGCCACAATGGAGCCGATGATGCTGCCCATGCCTCCCACGATAACTACGATGAAGGCCTTGACGATGATGTGGATGCCCATGGCTGGCTCGGTGACGAACATGGCTCCCACCAGGGCCCCGGCGATGCCTGCCAGCATGGAACCGATAATGAAAGTTGATGCAAATACCCGGTCGGTATTGACTCCGACGATCCGCGCGGCCGTAAAATTTTGGGCTGTGGCCCGCATCTGATTGCCCAGGGATGAGTACTTGACAAAGTAGGACAGCAAGGCCACAAGCAAAAAGGCTACCACCACCACCAGAAGACGCTGGGTGGTGAGGTAAACGTCGGCGAAGTGGATCAACTGCTTCATGTAGGGGGAGGGGATGCGCCTGAGGTCCGGGCCGAAGATGAAGTTGATGCCGTAGAGTAGGAAGGTGGACAGACCGACGGTGACCAGCACGTAGTTGATGGGGTGCGGGTCCCGCCGTCTAAGGGAGCGAATGATGAGCTTTTCGGTAATGAAGCCAAAGATGCCCACAATAACCGCTGTAGCCACGATGGCCACCGGGTAAGGCAACCCCAGGTTGCTCACGCACAAAAAGGCCACAAATGCACCGACCATGTAGAACTCGCCGTGAGCGAAGTTGACCACGTCGATGATGCCGAAGATCAGGGTTAGCCCCAAAGCCACCAGCACGTAGATGCTGCCCAGGACTATCCCGTTGGCCACCAGTTGAGGGATAAACTCAAGCATTCTCTTCCCCTCGTGTCACCGCGCGATAAAGGGACGGACGGCGGTCCCGCCAAAGATCCACCTCGTATTCGCCCGGCTTTTTGACCAGGCGCTTGTTTCGCGCAAGCGTTAGATCAATTTCGCCTAAGGCCACGCCTTCCTCACGCCCGTCCAGGGCACAGAGAGTCTCGCCGTCGGGGGAGATGATGGCCGATCGGCCGATGAACTCAACGCCTCGTTCGGTGCCCACCCGGTTGGAGGACACGATCCAAACCCGGTTTTCCGCCGCCCGCGCGGGTAGCAGCACGGAGGGGATCACCTGGGCACCGTCGGGCCAGTTGCTGAGGCCTATGAGCAGGTCCGCCCCCTGGAGAGCCAGGCTGCGTGCCAATTCTGGGAAGCGCCAGTCGTAACAGATGGCCAGGCCCACCTTGCCCAGGGGGGAGTCAAACAGGTCCAGGCGGTCGCCGGGCGACAAAAAACGATCAAGCCCTATGTAGGGCATATGGGTCTTGCGATAAAGATGCAACTGGCCCTGGCTGGTTATTAACGCCGCCGAGTTGTAAAGCGTATCGCCGTCCTTTTCCAACAAACCCACGGCCAGACAGCGGTTGCACTCTTTGGCCACGGCCGCCAATTGTTCCACAAAGGGGCCGGGCACGCTATCGGCATAGGGCAAGGCTTCCTGGGCCGAGGTGAAGACGTATCCCGAGTTGGCGCACTCGGGAAACACCACTAAGTCCGCCTCGGTTTCCCGGGCCAGCTTCAGAATCCTGTCCTTGTTTTCTTCTGGACGGGCCAAAACCACGTCCATTTGGACGGCAGCGGCTTTCACCATGACAGAATCTCCTTGGACAGCTCGAAGGCGGCGGTGACGTCGCCGTTGACCACCTGGCAGATGCGGGCGTTGCCCGCGATGGAGGCGTACATGTAGGCGTCTCCCTCGCTTATGCCGTTACGCTCCACCTGGGCCTGTACCGCCCGCTGCAAAGCGGCGCGCACCGCCTGGTCCAGCGTGGGGGCCGAGGCCAGGAACAGGGTCTTGTGAGGCGCGATGATAACCGGGCCGGCCAACGCGGTGTTGGGCATCAGCTCTATGCTCAGGGTCACCTCTGCGTCTATTTCCACCCCGGACCCGCTGACCTCGCCCTCGCCCATGGCCGCATGTACGTCGCCCAGTGACAGGTTGCCTCCCGGCACCAGCACCGGCAGCAGGAGCTTGTGGCCTTGGGTCAAATCCACACAGTCTAGATTACCGCCGTGTACTCCAGGGGAGCGTGTGGCAATCTCTTCGGGGGTGGCTACACCCACAATGCCCACCATGGGGCGCAGGGGAACGTGCAGACCGGGAGCCAATTCCACGTTCTTGTCCACTTTGAACTCGCGCACGTAGACGGGAGTCTCGGTTTCCACGCTGAGAATGCCCAGGCCGGGGCGTATCCAGGCGTGACCGGCAGGGGCTAAGTCAATACGCCTTATGTTTACGGCCAGTGCGTCCCCGGGCTTGGCTCCTTCCACTGCCACCGGGCCGGTGACCGGCAACAGACGGGAGCGATCCACCGGGGCGCTCAGACCGGGGCGCATCTGGCCGTTGGACGCGTCGCGAGTTTCTACCATTATGTCTTCGCCGGGCTGAACCGTGAGTACTGGGGCCACAGACGGTGAAAATTTATAGTGGGTATGCTCCTCAATTCGAGTAAGTTTCATCTGTGTCTAGCCTCCGTGACCCAGGTTGGCCGAGATTTCCGCGGCTGTTTTATTGAGTAGCTTGCCCAACTCGCTTATGCGGCGGGCAGTCATTTTTACGTGCAGGGTGCCGATAGCCATACTGGCAGCAGGCTGGCCCTGCGCATCCAACACGCAGGCACCCACGGCAGAGACGCCGGTGTCCACCTCCTGGTTGCTGTAGGAGTATCCCTTCTTAAGGATGCTGAGTCTATCTTCGCGGATTTTGTCAGCGGACGTGATGGTGTATGGGCTCACCTCCACCGGCGTGAAGCCCTCTAGGTAGCGCTCAAACTTCTCCTCGGGCAAATACGCCAAGAGAGCCTTGGCCGCAGCGCCCACGTGCAGGGGCAACCGACGTCCCACGTCACAGAAAAAGCTGATACGCGATCCGCCGCTCAGGCGATCCACGAAAACTACCTCTCTCTGATTTTCGTCCATTACAGCTACGGTGATGTCCTCACCCACCTCTAAGGCAAGGTCCTGGAGAACGTCGTGGGCGATGGTATGCACCGTCTGACCGCTTTGGAACTTACGTGCCAAGGCCAGTACCGAGTAGTGGAGGCGGTACTGTTTAGTCTTGGGGTTTTGAAAGATAAAACCACCGGCTGCCAGGGTCTGCAGGGCGCGGTGGGCCTTCATCTTGGGGATTTCCACAGTCTGAGCTATTTCGGTCAAACTGGCTTCGCCGGGCATCTCGGAAAAAGCACGCAAGACCATTAGGACAGTCTGGGCCGATTTGAGTATGCCGGCATCGGATTTTTTGGTGTTTTTTTGTATCATATGCCGTTACGTCATAACCATATTTGTTATAGGCTAGAGGGGTCTCTAAATCATGTCAAGCCAAAAAATTTTTGTTAAATAGCGTATGCGGTTTTAATTACTTACATATTTGAATTTACCTTGGTGTGGTAGGTTTTTATTAACAAAATAGCTAATTTAATTTTTTGTTTAATGAAAGTGGAAAACCAGCACTAATTATCCTGTTCGATTGGATATTCCGGAGGCGGATGGGGTCGCACAGCTGGGCCTTTTCCACCTTTTAGGTAGGTTATTTATAAGTAGCCAGAACATACCGAAACGTATGAAACAGAAAATTTTTTGATGCGCTTGCCCCGACCTTCTTAACCCTTTACATATTTTAAGTTAGGATTTGGGCCAAGAGAGAGGGTGATTTTTATGAGAATCCCGACTTCCCTTGACGGATATGGGAAAGTAGATGTTTTCAAGCAAGGGAGGTCGTGTGATGATTCAGTCCCCAAAAACATCCCTGAACCTGTGACTTGGACTTGAACCGAAAACTGGTCGAATGGGAAGATTTCTACAACTACTGCCGGCCCCATAGATCGCTCAAGGGAAAAATCCCTTACGAAGTGCTCAGGGAAAAGCTACAATCTGCATGATCAATGTGTGGCGAGGTCTAAGTCCTCACATTCACCCGCCTGTACACCTCAGTAGACAGGCAAATCAAATTCATTTTTCAATCGCCATCCACAGTAGACCCAAATCCCAGCTTAAAAATTTGAGCACTTTCAGGAGGGCAGGTCGATTTTCACCACCGAAATATCTCTACTTCTTGGTGGCTTGTATTGCTGCGATGCAATTATGCTCTGGGGTGTGCTCGTCAATTTCTCCGCTATCTTTATTGACACAGCCCCCTTCGTAGAACTAGTTCTCGAAAAGTTTACGGACCGCCGGTTTGGTCACCTTGCCCATGGCGTTGCGCGGCAGTTCCTGGAACGGGAGCAAAACACTGGGCAATTTGTAGGGAGCCAATCTTTTTTTACCCCAGTCGCGCAGTTCCTCCAAGGAAAGGGTCTCCTGGGGAGCGAGCACCAGCGCGGCTGCCACGCGCTCTCCCCATTCAAGGTCATCCACACCTACCACGGCGCATTCCGCGATAGCGGGATGTTCAAGTAAGACATCCTCAATTTCCAGGGCGGAAACCTTGTAGCCTCCGGTTTTGATAATATCGGTGCTTTTGCGGCCCAGGATTCGCCAAGACCCCCGCTCCACAACCGCCATATCGCCGGTTATGAACCATCCGTCGCGGAAGGACTTTTCTGTTTCCTCCGGTCTTTGCCAATATTCACTGAATACCGCCGGCCCGCTTACAAAGATTTCACCGGGCTGACCTTCGGGCACCTGGGTGTTGGACTCGTCAGCCAGGCGGACTTGCACACCGGGCAAGGGCGTGCCGACGAACCCGGCCCGCCTCTCCCCTACCAGGGGGTTGGATAAAGCCATGCCGATTTCAGTCATGCCGTAACGTTCCAACAAAGCGTGGCCGCTGATGTCCCGCCATTTTTCCCAGACGCTGACAGGCAGGGCGGCCGACCCTGACACCATCAAACGCATTTTTCGGCAAGCTTGAGACATTTCACCTCGCTGTTCGGGCGTGGCCGTTTGCCAGGCTCCGATCAGCTTCACGTATATGGTGGGCACGGCCATGAAAATAGTCAGCGGGCTATCTACAAACTTGCGCCAGACCTCTTCTGCGTCGAAACGCGGCAGAAACTCGCAGCAGGCACCAGCATAAAGGGCGCAACTAAGCGCATTGATGATGCCGTGTACATGATGCAGAGGCAGCACATGTAAAATGCGGTCGTCTCGTGACCAGCCCCAGGCTTCGACCAGGGCGTTGATCTGGGCCTCCAAATTTGCATGCGTGCTTACGACGCCTTTGGGTTTGCCGGTAGTGCCGCTGGTGTAGAAGATCATGGCTCGACGGGCGAGGTCCACCGTCGGCAAGGCACCCTTTTCAATTTCAAGGAGTTGGTCCTTGGTGGACAAAGGCAGTTGGGAGGCGTCGGCTAAGGATTGCATCCGATCTTGAAAGTCGGGGTGGGTCACCAGGTGGGCGGCCTGGCTGTCGCGGACGACATATTCCATCTCCTGCTGGGGATGTAATTCCGAGAGCGGCACGGCAATCCCCCCCGCCCGCCATATCCCCCATTGCAGCGCTGTCCAGGAAAAACCCCGTGGCGCCAGAAAACACACCCGCTCTTGGTCCAGATCAGAACGGCCCTGAAGCAACCCGGCGGCTATGCGGCCCGAGGCGTCCAACAGGTCTCCGTAGGTGTAGTCACCTTGCGAGGTGCTGATTGCGGTTCGTGCCCCGAACGTTTCGGCCCGCTTAAATATACATGGTGTGCTGGGATTCATATAGCGCTTCTCCGTGCCTAATTGAGAGAAGGTTGATGCCGGTAAAGTTTTGTGGGCTCTCCATGGGTGATTGATCCATGCCTAATAGTTGCAACATTATAAATGGTTACGCACTGTCGTTTCATTGTGGGTTTGCGCAGGGTTCTGATATGAGTTAACTTCGTCATCCATTACACGATGGCGGTCGATAAAGACACGTAGCATCGTATCCTCATTGTTCAAAGGGAGTCAATCAATGGTGTCTCAACTAAAACCCAGCACTCGGCTTTTATTAGGCCCTGGCCCCAGTAATGTCTCCTACCGCGTGTTAAGGGCTATGTGCACTCCTCTGGTGGGACATTTGGATCCGCAGTTTCTAGAGATCATGGACGAAACCTGCCAAATGGTGCGCGATGTCTACCAGACCAGCAACCAGATGACCTTTCCGGTCAGCGGTACGGGCTCCGCGGGCATGGAAGCCAGTTTCGTGAACATCCTGGAGCCGGGCGACAAGGTTATCATCGGCGTCAATGGCGTCTTCGGCATGCGCATGAAGGACGTGGCCGCCCGCTGCGGCGCTCAGGTGATAGAGGTGGAGGCCGAATGGGGCCAGCCGCTGGATGTGCAGCAACTTATCGAAACCTGCCAGGCCAACCCCGACGCCAAGGCCTGTGCCGTGGTTTTTGCCGAAACCAGCACCGGCGTTCGCCAGCCGCTGGAAGAGTTGGGCGCCCATCTTAAAAACACCGAAATCCTTTTCCTGGTTGATGCGGTTACCGCCCTGGGGGCCATAGACCTGCAAGTAGACAACTGGGGCATTGACATTTGTTATGCCTGCACCCAAAAGGGCCTGTCGGTTCCGCCGGGTTTGTCCCCGGTGACTTTCAGCCCCAAGGCGATGAACGTTGTCAACAACCGCAAAAGCAAGGTGCAGTCCTGGTACCTGGATTTGTCCATGCTGGGCAAGTATTGGGGGGAGGAGCGCGTCTACCATCACACCGCGCCCATCTCCATGATCTACGCCCTCAACGAGGGGTTGCGCGTGATCTTCGAAGAAGGTCTCGCCAAGCGGTTCGAGCGCCACGCCGCGGCCAGCCGGAGCCTGGCCGCGGGTCTGGGGAAGTTGGGCTTCAGCTTCTTCGCGGCGGAAGGCTACAGGTTGCCCCAGTTGATGGCCGTCTACCTGCCCGACGGCGTGGCCGAGGGGAACTTGCGCAATACCCTGCTCACCAAATATGACATCGAGGTGGGTGGCGGTTTGGGCCCGGTGGCCGGCAAGATCTGGCGCATCGGCCTGTTGGGCGAAAACGCCCGCTCCCAAGCGGTGGCCGCCCTTCTGTACGCCTTGAACCAAGAGTTGGCCGCCTGAGCCAACCCTGCTTCACCGCAAAGGCTGCCTTTCCGCAACCTATCGAGAAGCCTTTGGCGAATAATTTCCGGCCTCCCGCCTCGGGCGGGGGGCCGGAAAATTTAGGCGGGAAGGAAAATGACGCCGGCCTAGTCTTGCGCCTCGTCCGGGAGGTTGCGGCAGGCAAGGTTGGCGGCGCCGCGCCGCAGCAAGGCTCGGCTAAAGGCGAAGATGGCTACGCCCAACAGACTCATGACCCCAAAGGCGGTGGTGAACTCGCCGGTGCCTTCCCTTACCCACCCCAACAAAATGGTCAAGAAGATGGCGCCCAAATTGGCTATCAGATTGATCATGCCCAGGGTACCCCCCAGCCAGGCGGGTTCGCTGTATTGGTAGGCCAGTTGGAAGATGGCGGCGAAGTTGACCGAGATGGTTATAACCGCCAGCAACAGCAACACTATGGTGGGCACCGTTCCTGGGGCGCAAAACAGGCCCAGGTATATCGCCGCCACCACCAGCATGCTCCCCAGGGCGACCCGCTTGGGCCGAATCCCGGCCAGAGCGTAGCCTCCTGCACCCCGGGCGATTCCGCTAAGGCCCATGGCCGCCGCCCCCACCCAGGAATATTGACCCGTGGCCGTGGAATGAAACGAGTCGGCGATCAAGGCGGGTATCCAGTTGCCCAGGGTGATGATGGAGCCCCAGGAAAGGCTGTGCACCAGGCCCAAGGCCAAGGGGGTGGGGCTGACTAGTACCTTGGCCAGGCCCCTCCATTGGGCGGGGGCGGTACTGCCGCTCGCGCCGGGCAGCATGAGGATGCCCAGCAGCAGGAGCAGGCTGGTCCCCGCGGGCAGCCAGTAAGGCCATCGCCAGTCCAGGGCGGCCAAACAGGGCAGCAGCAGGAAGGAAACGATGCTGCCCAGGGCCAGTGACCCGCCAAAATAGGCCTGGCTTACCCCGGCCCGGCCCGCGGAGGATTCCAGCGCCGCCAGTTTCAGCCCCGCCACATAGGTGATGCCGGTGCCCATGCCCGTTACCACCCGGCAAAACAGGGCCCAGGACAGCGGACCGCCCAGGGCTCCGGCCAGGTTGCCCGCCGCTGCCAGGCTTAACCCCACGCCTAGGGAACGTTTGAGACCCAAGCGGTCGGACAACAGCCCCCCTGGTAGCTGCAACAGAGCATGAGACCAGAAAAGGGCGCTAATCAGAGAGGAAAGCCCCAGGTAGTCGATCCGGTAATGGGCCGCCAATATGTCCATGGCTGGGGGTAGGTTCATGGTGGCTATGCCCAGGCCCAAGCCGATCCCTAAACAATATAGCAGCTTAAAGTTCATTAGCACCCAGAGAACTTTGAAAACAGCGGGCATCCTGAATTTCCGTTGACAAGATATATCATATACGTATATGTTTGAGCCATGGAAACAAACACACCATCCTTGGCCTTAGGGCCGCCCGTAAAACAGCAGGGTCTCCAGCGGACCGTTTATCAACGGATTCGCAAGGGAATTCTCACCGGCGCCATCGCTCCGGGAGGCCAGCTCAAAATCGGCGAGTTGGCCAGCGCTTTGAACGTAAGCGCCAATCCCGTTCGCGAAGCCCTTCGGCAATTGGAAGCCGAGGGAATGGTGCACTTCTCCAAAAACCGCAAAATCGAAGTGGTGCGGCTTTCCCAGGAGGATCTCAAGGATATCTACTCCATCATGACTCCCTTGGAAGAGATCGGCCTGGAGAAGTGCTTCAAGCTGATCGACGCCCAAACATTGGAAAAGCTGGAAACCATTTGCGCCGAGATGAAGAGGGAAGACCTCTCCAGCCAGGAATGGGTGAGCTTAAACCGTCGTTATCACACTATGTTGCATAAGGCGGCCGGCTCTCCCCGCCTGGCCGAGATTTTGGGGAGGCTCCGTGACCACGTAACCCCCTATCTCAATATTTCCTTTAATGACCCCGATCGCATTGCCCAGGCGGTGCTCGAACATGATGGCTTGCTGGCATGTTTCAAGGATGGCGACCTGGCCAAGGCCAAGGAAATAATGCACAGCCACCTTAACAACGGCTGCGAGGCCATTGAGATCTTGTTGGAAGCAGAGAAGAAGCCGGGGCTAGCGGAATTGTAGACGAAACGACCCGTATCCTGCCGTGTTGGCGAGGATCGGAAAATTCTAATGGTTGGTTGGAGTTACATCCCAAAATTTACAACCAGCCCCCACCCGGGAGAGGATTATGTCAATTCTGAAAAACGCTGAGTTGCCCGTCGAGCAGATGTACCCCAAAGTTCAGCGCAAAGAGTTAATCGGCAAGAACATGGGCGCTACCGGGCTGAGCATGGGTGAGATAACCATAGAGCCAGGCGGAGAGATCCCTTTGCACTATCACAGCATGGAGGACTGCATTTTATTGCGCCAAGGTAGCGGAGAGGTCCACATCGAGGGAAAGGTGCACAAAGTGACCGCCCCTATGACGTTGCTTATCGAGCCTAATTTGCAGCACAAGGTTGTTAACACGGGCAACGAAGACATTCGCATCATTTACGGTTTTCCTGGAGTGGACGTCGATCGTCATCTGGTGGGCTGAAAGGATATTAACATGATTCCGGGTTTCAAGGGCAAACTACTCCAGATCAACCTGACCGATCAGACATCGAGTGTCATTGATCTGCCGGATGAAATACTGAAAAAATATGTCGGGGGACGCGCACTTGGGGCCAAGTTGTATTGGGACCTCCTTCCAGTAGAGGCAGGTCCCTTGGATCCGGAAAACCTATTTATGGTTCTTACCGGCCCGCTCACTGGCACCATGGCCCCTTGCGCCTGTAAGCACGTGATAATCACCCGGTCCCCCGCCACGGGAGGCTGGACGGACTCCTATTCCAGCGGACGCTTTGCCCCGGAGTTGAAGTATGCCGGCTACGACGGCCTGATCATAACCGGCAAGGCCGCTAAGCCGTCCTACCTGCTCATCGAGGATCACGACGTTCGCTTTGGGGACGCCGGCCATCTCTGGGGCAAGGGCTCTTTTCATGCTGAAAATTTTTTGAAAGAGCATTTTCACCCTGATGCCGGCTATCTGACCATAGGCCAAGCCGGGGAAAATCTCCTTAAATGCGCCTGCGTTGGGAGCGAGTTCTTCCGCAAGGCCGGCCGGGGCGGCGTGGGCGCGGTGATGGGCTCCAAGAATTTGAAGTCCATCGGCGTCAAGGGTAGTGGCGGGGTAGAGTGCGCCGACCTGCAGGGCATATACGACCTCATCAAAAAGCATTATGCTGTGTACCTTGAAAGCCCTATCGGCACGGCCCGCCATCGTTTCGGCACGCCTTTGACTCTCAACATCACCAATCCCGCAGGTATGCTGCCAACGCGCAACTTCTCCGACGGCCAGTTCGACCGGGCCATCGGTCGGCTGGACAAAGATGGAGTGGCCGATCACACCATAGCCGACCGAGCCTGTTTCGGCTGCTTCGTGGCCTGCAGCAAGCTGACTTATGTCAAGGATGGCGTGTTCGCAGGGACCAAGCTGGAGGGGCCAGAGTACGAGAGCATAGGGCTGTTGGGATCCAACCTGGAAATCGACTATCTTCCGGCGGTGATCAAGTCCAACTACCTTTGCGACGATCTAGGCATGGATACCATCAGCGCAGGCGGTGCCATCGGTTTCGCCATGGAGTGCTACGAAAAAGGGCTGATTACCAAAGAGGACACCGGCGGCATCGAATTGAATTTCGGCAACTACATGGCCGCGGTGGAAGTGTTGGAACTGATGGCTTTACGCAAGGGCTTCGGAGCTTTTTTGGCCAAAGGCGTGCGAGATATGGCCCGCGAGTTGGGACCGGAAGCCGAGGCATTCGCGATCCACAGCAAGGGGCTGGAGTTCCCCGCCTACGACCCCAGGGCCGGCTGGGGCAGCCTGGTCACTTACTCCACCACCGCGCGAGGTGGTTGCCACCGCCGGGCTTGGCCACCCCTCAAGGAGGTTCTTGGTGGGGTAGATCCCTTCACCACCGTGAACAAGGACCACGTGGTGGTGGACATGATGAACGAGAACTGCATCATGCACTCCATATTGGTCTGCGATTTCCCGGGCAAGTTCATTCCCTTGTCAAACCAGGACTGGGCAGATTATTTCAACGCGGTTACCGGCCTGGGCTACCAAGAGGCCGACTTGGTTGAAATGGCCGAGATGGCCGAGACCTTGATTCGCAAGATCAACATGCGCCACGGCTTCACCTCCGCGGACGATGATTTGCCCAAGCGGATTCTCAAGGAAGCCCTTTTCTCCGGCCCGCCGGCGGGCAAGGTGGTCGGGCGCGAGCGCTTTTTGCAAATGCGCGGGGATTACTACCGGCTGCGAGGCTGGGACGAGAAGGGGGTCCCCACCCTCGAGACGTGGAACCGCTTCAATTTTGAGCAGGACCCAACGATCCATATGTGAGCAATGGGAGTGATGATTAAAACGGTCGGCGCGCTTTTAAATGGTTTGCCGCAGGGTTTCGACCAGTTGGAAAGCGCCGGCATGAGTGTTTCAGAGGCCTTGGACCAATTAGTGGCCAGGCACGGCGAGAAGTTGGCCTCGGAGTTGTACAAGGACGGGGAACTTAGACCAGGCCTAGCTTTTTTGGTAAATGGCCGCAACGTGCTCAGCCTGCCACGTAAGTTTGCCACCCAGCTCGACCACGGAGATGAGCTGATCATAGCCACTTTGATGGCAGGGGGCTAAAAACAGAGCGAAACTATGAGCAATCGAGTCCTCACTATAAAAGCCGAAAATTGCACTGGCTGTCGCCTATGCCAGTTGGCCTGCTCCTCTTCCAAAGAGGGCATGTTCATACCGGATCATGCCCGCGTAAAGGTGGTGCACGACGCCTTGGAGGGCTGGTCCCGCCCCACGATCTGCCTGCAGTGCGAAGAGCCCATGTGCCTCAAGGTTTGTCCCGTGGAGGCCATCAGTCATACTCATACCGCGGCGGGCGACCACGTGGTGCTGGTGGACCAGGACAAGTGTGTCGCCTGCCAGCGTTGCGTGGCGGCTTGCCCCTTTGGGGCCATGGACTTTTTCAAAAAGAGCTTGGCCACCAAGTGCGACCTGTGTGGGGGTGACCCCATGTGCGTGCAGTTTTGTTTTTACGACTGTCTGCATTTCGAGGAATTAAGCGAAGAGCAAGAAGGCAAGCGGCGCAAGCGGATGGAAGGGCTATACCGCAAGGCCTGCAAGGATATCGGGCAAAGGGAGTTGTATCAGCGGCGAGAGGCCATTTCTCTGGACGTGGCCAAGAAGACCAGGCTGGACGGCTAAGGGATCGCAAGCCCAGGGGAATGTTTTATTTCCTCCTTGACGCCGGCTGCGTATCTAAACCTCAACACTCAAGGACAAGAGGAAATCTATAATGAGTTCTATCGAGATTGTTGATCGTTCGGATATGGTCGCAAAGCTCAATTCCATGTTGACCATAGACCCCGGGAGCACTGCCATCGTGGCGGTGGACATGCACCGGGGACACCTGGACCCCGTCGTGGCCACCATGCCCGCCGCCCCCGAGGACTGCCAGAGCGTCATCGCCCACACCCAGGATTTGTTCGACTGGGCCCGCGCCCGCAAGATCCCTATCATCCACGTCATCTTGATTCAACGGGACATTCCCGGCTATGGGGCGGAAGGGCTGAACCTTAAGTTCTGGAAGGCGCTGCATGAGATCGCCGATGAACAAAACCGCCTCACTCCCGGGCGCAAAAGCACGGCGGCCGATCATAACTTGGAAGGCATGCCCGGTACCCAAATCATCCCCGAACTTCTGGGCCCCGGTGACTATGTGATCAACAACAAGAAACGCCTGGACTGCTTTTACGGTACCGACCTGGAAATTCTGCTTCGTGTACTGGGTACTGAAACGGTGGTTCTCACCGGCATCAACACCAACACCTGCGTATTAAACACCGCTTTCACGGCCTGCAACCGCGACTTCCAGGTGGTGGTCATTTCCGATTGCGTGGCCAGTATGTACGGCAAGGATTTGCATGTCTTGGGGCTGGAGAACGTCAAGCGGTGCTTGGGATACGTGCTGAGCGTTGAAGAATTCAAGCAGAAGGCTCAACAGGCCTCTTGAAGGTAAGAATTTACTTTTGCAGACAACTTTCAAACTTCATTCCGGACCCCTTTCGCTACCGGCGGGGCCGCATGTCAATAGAGGTGTGAGGCAGCCAATTTACCCCCAACAATATCTTCATGAGAAACTGACATGGATCCCCTCTACTTAGGTTTTATAGGTGTTTTTGCCCTTGTACTCCTGATCATCATCAGGGTGCCGATAGCCTTCGCATTGGCCGGAGTGGGAGTGCTGGGCTTAACTTTTATGATGGGCATTTCCCATGTAATTTCTTTTGTTCCTCATCAAATTTATTCACGCACCGCTGACTTTACCTTCACCGCAGTGCCCCTGTTCCTGCTAATGGGATACTTCGCTTATTATGCTGGCATAACCGATGAGGCCTACGATGTGGCCAGAGCCTGGGTGGGCCGGGTACCAGGTGGTTTGGGCCTGGCCACGGTAGCCGGTTGCGCCCTGTTCGCTGCCAGTGCTGGTTCCAGCCTTGGCGAGTGTGCCGCCATGAGCAAGATCGCGGTCCCAGAGATGCGCAAGAGCGGCTATAGTGCCAAATTGGCCACCGGTCTGGTGGCTTCAGCTGGAGGCCTGGCTGTGGTCATACCGCCAAGCGTGATTATGGTCATTTATGGGGTGCTTACCGAGCAGTCGGTGGGCAAGCTTCTCGTGGCCGGTATCCTACCGGGCGCACTTTATTTCGCTGTATTTGCTGTAGCAATTATGCTTTTCGCAATGATCTGGCCCAATATGGCGCCCCTGGAGAGCACTCGAATTTCTTCTTGGAGCCAGCGCTTTCGCAGTTTGGGCAAGATTTGGGAAATCTCTGCCCTGTTTGCGATAGCCATAGGCGGTATCTATGCCGGCTTGGTGACTCCCACAGAAGGTGCAGCATTGGGAGCATTTGCAGCGATTTTGCTGACAGCTATAAAGAGACGTTTATCCTGGTCCATTTTCAAGCTTGCAGTGTTAGAGACAGTGTCGGCCTCCGCAGTAATTTTCATGCTCTTTGTCTCGGCTGATGTCTTCACCATGTTCCTAAACTTGAGCGGTGTCCTGCAGAATACTACCAATTGGCTACTGGACCTTAACCTAAGCAGGGACCTTCTTTTCTGGGCGCTAGTTCTGCTTTTCGTGATAATGGGATCTTTTTTAGACGCCATCAGTATTATGCTTGTTACGCTTCCTCTCGTGATGCCCATTATTGAGGCTCAGAATCTAAGCCCCGTCTGGTTCGGAGTAATCATGTGCATGATCGTAGAGATCGGTTGCATCACTCCCCCTATGGGTCTCAACGTGTACGTGATGAAGGCGGCAATGGGCAAGTCGATAGAGTTAAACGACATATTTATGGGAGCCTTGCCCTTCGTGGTTCTTGAACTGATTATCGTGGGCATATTGTTTTACTTCCCAGAAATAGCCCTTTGGCTGCCAAGTTTAATGGTCAAATAACATGATTAATAATAAAGATAACTTGAGGACCCATTCGCTGGAGAGATTGTTCTGATGCTTGGCTTAGTCAACAGGGCTATTAGGTTAATGGACAAAATTTCTCTGTGGATGATTGGTTTTGCTGCGCTTTCCCTTGTCCTGATCATGGTAGACGAGGTGATCAACGCCATAGGACGCAAATTCGGCGTCCCCTTACCTTGCGCCTTAGAACTTGCGGTCTCATTGATGATCTCAAGCATATTTTTGGCGGTTTCCCGCGTGGCTTCGATAGAGGAACATACTTTCGTGACCATGACCACTCGCATGTTGCCACGTCCCATAAAAAGAGGGATGGACTGTTTTGGCTACCTTTTGGGCGTGATCGTCTTCGGAATCATATCAGTAGGGGCCTGGGAAATTGCCTATGATTCATTGCTTAAAATGGAAATGCAAATTGGGGTTTTTCGTTTTCCAATATGGCCTTTTCGCATAATTTTTGCTTTGGGAGTTAGCCTTTTGTCCTTGCAACTATTGGCAAACGCAGTCCGCGCGGCCATACAGATAGCACAAGGCAATTATCCTGAGGAGACAGTAGGAGGCATTTAACTAATCAAGATTGTGTCTGTCACCTTAACATTTACAACCATATCGTTAACGGAGGAGGAGTCATGGCTAACAAATTGAGGAATCTTTTCTGCGCGGCTATCGGCTTGATGGTGCTATTTGCAACGATGGTGCCCCTTAAGGCAGATGCCAAAACTATCACCCTGAAGTTTGTATCACCTGTACCACCAAAATCTTGGCTGGGCAAACAGCAAAAGTGGTGGGCTCAGCAACTGGAAAAACGTACCAATGGCGAAGTCAAGGTTCAATTTTTCTGGATGAGTTCCTTGGTGAAGTGGAAAGATGCCTTACACGGCGTGGCTTCGGGCGTGACTGATATAGCTTGCCCTTGCTCCACATACCATCCCAGCGAGTATCCGTTGTATGTGGTGTTGGATATGCCTTACAACGGCACGGATTACTGGTCTGCCATGATGGCTACGATTGATACCGTGGAGAATCAGCCGGACCTAAAGGCAGAATTCAAGAAGAACGGAGTCAAACTCCTGATGAACTGGATGAGCGGAAACTTCCTCCCCGGAACGGCCAAATTGGTGGACGGCATCAAGGGCATGAAGGGCAAGACTTTCCGTAGCTTCGGCGGTGCCCGTATAAAATGGATGGAGAACTTGGGCATAAACCCTGTTTTCATGAGCTACGCGGACATTTACGAGGCATTGGATAGGGGTACCATTGATGGTGTGGAATTAGTGTTAATGCTTAGCGACGCCTTCAAGCACTACGAAGTAGTCAAAGATTTGTATTTGGCGAAGACTGGTTTCGTAGTCACCTGCGCGGCGGCAATAAACCTCAAGGTTTGGAATAGCCTGCCCAAAAATGTGCAGGATGTGATGATGAAACTTAGAGCGGACTATGCCGCCCACTACGCTGAGCAACTAATGGCGTTGGAATCAAATATCATCAAGAAGTGGAAGGAAAAGTACGGCGTTCGGATTCAGCCCCTTTCGCCTTCGGATGCCAAACTCTCCGAAGAAGCTGGGTTGAAAGCGCAAGAGTACTTCCTGAAAAAGCAGGAATCTACTGGTCATCCAGCACGTAAAGTGTGGGACTACTTCCAAAAGCGCCAAGAGTTCTATGAAAACCAAGTCAAGCAGCAGGGCTATCCTTGGCAAAAAAAGTAACTTAATGTGGTTTTGAACTCGAGATGGTCCGGCGGCCTCAGCCGGACCATCTTTTCTGAAGGAGCGGATCGAATGATCCGTTAGAACATCAACAGGGAGATGGGCAGCTTTGATTTTCGATGCACACTGGCACCTCATTTGTCCCCAAGCCGCACAACGCTGCGCTGCGATCGACCCGGTAAAGGCCGGGGATTACGCCTGCGGGGTTAATGAGCAGACCGCCCGCATCAACCAAAAGCGTAGTGTGGTGTGGTCGCGCAAGATGAGCAACCCCGATGAGCAGTTGCAAGATATGGAAAAGGCCGGCATTGACATTGCAATGCTGCAGCCCCCGCCCATTGGCTATTACTACTGGACCGAGCCACAGTTGGGCAGCGGATTGTCCCGCATGGTCAACGAAAACACGGCTGGTTTCATAGCCAAATACCCCGAGCGTTTTTATGGCTGGGCCACGGTTCCCTTGCAGGACCCAATAATGGCCGCAGCCGAGGTCCGCTTCGCGGTTGAGGAACTAAAGCTCAGCGGCATCACCCTGACCTCCAATGTAAATGGGCACGGTTTGGATGAGGAGAGGTTCGACCCCTTTTGGGAAGCAGTTCAGGATCTGGACGTACCCCTGTTCATTCATCCCGGCAATCCCCCCGGGGCCGAGCGGCTGGCCAACTATTACTTGACCAATTTTTTGGGCTTTCCCGTGGAGACCACCTTGGCGGCGGTTTCCATGGTCTTTGGGGGAGTCTTCGACCGCTTTCCGCGCCTGAAGCTTTGCCTCGCCCACGCTGGGGGGGTGCTACCTTTCCTGCTGGGGCGTTTTGAGCACGGCCAAGCTCAACGTCCCGAGGCCCGCGAGAAGTGCCGACACCCCTTTAGCCATTATTTGAAAAACATCTATGTGGATACAGTCACCTTCAGCGTCCCCACCCTGCGCTATGTGATTTCCATGCTGCCGCCCGGGCATGTTTTTTTTGGCACCGACTACCCCTTTGACATGGCCGACATGGAGGGAGTTGCCCTCGTCAAGGAGGCCGTGGGGGATGATTCGGCGCTGAGCGAGGAGATATTCTACGGGGTCATGGCCAAACTTGTGGGGCTGCCCCCACGCGTCGGCGTATAGGGTGGGAGCGGCGATGTTACCTCCCTTCCCCATGGGGTGCATTGCGAAAGGTGGACCGCCGCAAAATCGCACCAAAGAATAGGCAGGGGAAACATGGAACCAGAAAGCGAACTGAAAGACGGAATGCTGATAAATTGGGATGTTCCCATCGAGATGGACGACGGCCTAATTTTGCGGGCCGACGTCTACATGCCTCCCGAGCCGGGGCAATACCCCGTGCTGTTGTCCTACGGCCCCTATGCCAAGGGGCTTTCCTTCCAAGAGGGCTATCCCAGCGCCTGGCAACGCATGGCCGAGAAACATCCGGACGTGACCGCCGGTTCGAGCAATAAATATCAGAGTTGGGAGGTGGTCGATCCGGAGAAATGGGTGCCCCACGAATACGTTTGCGTGCGGGTAGACTCGCGGGGCACTGGCCGCTCGCCCGGCTATGTCGACCACTTCTCACCCCGGGAAACCAAGGATTTTTACGACTGCATCGAGTGGGCGGGGGTGCAGCCCTGGAGCAACGGTAGGGTAGGCCTGGCCGGCATCTCCTATTACGCCATAAACCAGTGGCACGTGGCCGCTATGCAGCCGCCGCACCTGGCTGCCATCTGCCCCTGGGAGGGCGCGGCGGACTGGTACCGGGACATGACCCATCACGGTGGCATCCTTTGCACCTTCTGGGACAACTGGTACGACATGCAGGTCAAGACAGTGCAGCATGGATTGGGGGACCGAGGACCGGTCAACCACAACACCGGTCAACCGGTGGCGGGTCCGGAAAACCTCTCCGAGGATGAGTTGGCCGCCAACCGCTGCGATTTCGGTCGGGACATCCTGGACCACGCCCTGGATGATGAGTATCACCGGGATCGCTCAACGGACTGGTCACGCGTGAAAACGCCATTGCTGTCGGCGGGCAACTGGGGTGGTCAGGGCCTGCACCTCAGAGGGAACACCGAAGGTTTCGTGCGGGCCGCTTCCGAGCAGAAGTGGCTGGAGATGCACGGTTTAGAGCACTGGACCGAGTTCTACACCGATTACGGCCGCGAGTTGCAGAAGCGGTTTTTCGACTATTTCCTCAAGGGGGAAAACAATGGTTGGGACCGGCAACCCCGGGTGCAGCTGCAGGTGCGTAAAGTGGACGGCTTCGAGTTGCGTCATGCCGACGATTGGCCACTACCGGGCACGCAATGGGAGCGTTTATACCTGGACTTGGACAACAACCGGCTGACCTCCCGGCCCAACCTCGCCGAGACCGCCCTCTCTTTTGAGTCCATGGGCGAGGGGATTCGCCTCCTGGCCGAACCATTGGAACAGGAGCTCAATCTCATCGGGCCGGTGACCGCCCACCTCTTTGCTTCCTCCAGCACTGACGACCTGGACCTGTTCGTCACGCTGCAGGTATTCGACCCGGATGGAAAGGAAGTGGTCTTCCAGGGAGCCATCGACCCGCATACGCCCATCGCGCAGGGATGGCTGCGGGCCTCCCACCGAAAGCTGGACCCAGAGTTGAGCCTGGAATACCGTCCCTACCACACCCACGATCAGAAACAGCCCCTGACCCCGGGTCAGGTTTATCAGTTGAATGTGGAGCTGTGGCCCACCTGCCTGGTGGTCCCGGCGGGATACCGCTTGGGCCTGTCGGTGCGGGGCAGCGACTATGTTTGCCAAGAGGCAGACAGCAGTGATCGGCTCTCCAACTTTAAAAACGACCTGACTGGTTGCGGACCATTCCTGCACAACGACCCTCGGGACCGGCCGGGGGCGGTATTCAGTAACAACTGCCGCCTGCATGCCGGCCCCGAACAGGGGGGATATTTGCTGCTTCCCTCGGCGCCTAGAGGCTAAAAGAACCGACTTTGCATGACTGGCTAGGGTGGCTTGAGCGCCGAAATGCCAATGCCCGGCCCCCTGGCCCCTTATTTTGGAGGAGTTGAGGTGTTCAAGGGACAAATAATTGATTTATCGCAGGAGATATATTCGGGCATGCCGGTGTACCCTGGCCACCTGAAGACGGTGGTTTGGACGCATCTTTCCCACGAGGAATGCCAGAGGAACCTGGGGACGGGCTTTTCCTATGAGACGCGCGGTCTACTGCTTTGCGACCATGGTCCCACCCATATCGATTCGGTGAGCCACCTTTCGCGGGACCCGGAGGCGGAGAGCATCGACCAGTTGAGCCTGGACAAGTGCATTACCGAGGCCTTGTGCATCGACGTGAGCGACGTGGCGCGCAAGAGCCAGTTCGGTGCGGACAAGATCAAGGCCGAGTTAGACAAGCAGGGTCAGTCGATCCAGCCGGGGGACACTCTTTTATTCTACACCGCACACTACGACCGCTACTACGGCCAACCCGAGTACATGACCGACTACCCCGGCCTCACCCGTGAAGCCACGGAGTACATCATTGACCAGGGGGTGGTCAATTTCGGAGTGGACTCCCCCAGCCCGGACATGCTGGGTGATAAGACCTACCCCTGCCACACGGTGTGCGCGGAGCGCCAGGTGACCCATGTGGAGAATCTTTGCAACCTGGACAAGCTTCTGGGGCAACGATTCACTTTCATCGCTTTGCCCTTGAAGATTCGCGAGGGCACGGGTTCGCCGGTGCGGGCCGTGGCCATTTTGGGACAGGACTAACCAGGGGAGCCTCTCACAGGCTCGACAACCGAATTTACAGAGGTTATAGACATGGCGCTTTACTTGAAACAGGCCAAGGAAAAGCCTGTAGAAGATCTCACAGCGGTGCGCGAGACGGTGCGCGCCATCATCGACAAGGTGCGATCCGAGGGAGAGTCGGGCGTTCGTTTTTATTCGGAGAAGTTCGACAACTGGACTCCCAAGAGCTTCAAGATTTCTCCCGAAAAAATGGCCGCTGCCAAGGATTTGTTGCCCACCAGCATGATCGAAGACATCGCCTTCTGCCAGCAGCAGATTCGCAACTTCGCCGCTGAGCAGATGAAGCGCCTGGTGGACTTCGAGGTGGAGACGATCCCCGGGGTGCACCTGGGTCAGAAGGTCATTCCCGTGGCCTCCAACGGTTCCTACGTGCCCGGCGGCCGCTATCCTATGCTGGCCTCTGCCCACATGACGGTGGTCACTCCCAAGGTAGCCGGGGTCAAGCGGGTGGTGGCCTGCTCGCCGCCGGTCAAGGGGCAGGGCATGTATCCGGCCACGCTCTACTCCATGGCTGCCGCGGGAGCGGACGAGATCTACTGCATGGGCGGGGTCCATGCCCTGGCGGCGCTGGTCTACGGCATGGAAGGTTTGGAGCCGGTGGACATGATCGTGGGAGCGGGCAACAAGTTCGTGGCCGAGGCCAAGCGGCAGCTCTTCGGTGACGTGGGCATCGACCTGCTGGCCGGCCCCACCGAGATTCTGGTCATCGCCGACGACGAGGCTGATCCGGTCATCGTGGCCGCCGACATACTGGGCCAGGCCGAGCACGATCCCAACGCCCGCCAGTGCCTGGTCACCCTTTCTAAAGGGTTCGCCGAGAAGTGCGTGGCAGAGCTGGATAAACAGCTAGCCGTGCTGCCCACCAAGGACGTGGCCGAGGTGGCGTGGCGCGACAACGGTGAGGTGGTGGTAGTGGACAACCGAGACGAGGCGATCGCCTTCAGCGACGCCTGGGCTCCGGAGCACTTGGAGGTGCAGACCTCGGACTGGCGCTACTACCTGGAAAATTGCACCAACTACGGCTCGTTGTTCTGCGGCGAGGAAACCACCGTGGCCTACGGCGACAAGACCATCGGCACCAACCATGTGCTGCCTACCATGGGCGCGGCGCGTTACACCGGTGGGTTGTCTGTGGGCAAATTTGTCAAGACCGTCACCTACCAGTACGCCGACACGGCAGGCTCATTCAAGATCGCCGAGGTGTGTGAGCGCTCCTGCAACTACGAGAACATGCTGGCCCACGGTCTGAGCTGCAAGGTGCGGGTGGAGAAGTACGGAAAATGAGCAAACCATGCTTTGATCTTGAAGGAAAAACCGCCCTGGTCTGTGGGGCCTATTGAGAATGGTCCATCAGATAATCGGATGGGTCCTGCCGCGCGGTCCAAAAGGTCGGAGCCCGCAAGACTTTACCTTTATGGAGGAAATGATATGTCACCCGTGAATGATGAGCGTTACTTCTTCCTTGACGAGGAAGTGCCTGTCGATCCCATCAGTGGTGAGCGGCCCAATAAATTAAAATATCACGCTGGCGGTGAGTGGAAGGTATCTTCCAGTGAGACCTACATGCCCTGCTACAACCCCTCCACCGGCGCAGTGATTGCCTTGGCTCCCCAGTGCTCGTCCCAAGAGGTGGAAGACGCGGTGCAGGCGGCGGTGAAGGCCTTCCCGGAGTGGTCCACCACTCCGGTCAGCAAGCGGGTGCAAATCCTTTACAAGATGAAGGCCCTGCTGGACGAGCACCTGGATGAGCTGACCGTCCTGTTGGCCAAGGAGATGGGCAAGAAGTACCAGGAGGCCATGGGCGACGTCCTCAAGGTCACCGAGGTGGTGGAATTTGCCTGCGGAGCCCCCCATCTGATGAAGGGAGAGGCCCTGATGCAAGTTTCCAGCGGCTACGACACTGCCCTGTACCGCGAGCCGGTCGGGGTATTCGCGGGTATTCCGCCCTGGAACTTCCCGGCCATGATCCCCCACGGCTGGATGACCCCAATCTGCATAGCCACTGGCAACTGCATGGTGCTCAAGGTCGCCAGCTTCGTACCCCAGTCCGCCATGCGCATCATGGAGTTGTGGCAAGAGGCGGGCATCCCCGATGGGGTAATCAATGTGGTCACCGCGGGGCGCGACCAGGCCGAACTGCTGCTCAGGCACCCGAACATCAAGGGCATAACCTTTGTGGGCTCCACCAAGGTAGGGATGCATATCTACTCCACCGCCGCGGCCAACGGCAAGCGGGTGCAGGCCCTGTGCGAGGCCAAGAACCATGCCTTGGTGCTGCGTGACTGCAAACTGGAGCGTACCGCCAGCGGGATCATGAATGCCTTCACCGGTTGCGCTGGGCAACGCTGCATGGCTCTACCGGTGATCGTAGTGGAAAATGCCATTGCGGACGATCTTGTGGCCTTGCTCAAAAAGGAGGCCGCCCAGATCAACTTGGGCAAGGCCTGGCTGCCCCAGACTGGAATGGGCCCGGTGGTCAACCAGGGCCACCAGCAGTTCGTCACCGGTTGGATCGACAAGGCCGAGCAGGAGGGCGCCACCATCGTCTTGGACGGCCGCGAACCCGCACCTCCCGAAGGCTGCGACAAAGGTTTCTGGGTGGGCCCCACCATTATCGACCATGTGACCGAGGAGATGTCCTGCGGCCGCGAGGAGATATTCGGTCCGGTGCTTTGTGTGAAACGGGTGGAAGACTTTGAGGAAGGCATCACCCTGATGAACAATAGCCCCTTTGGCAACGGCTCAGTGATCTACACCCAGAACGGCTACTTCGCCCGCCAGTTCGCCTACCGCACCCAGGCGGGCATGGTGGGGGTGAATGTGGGTATCCCGGTGCCTTTGGGCATCTTCGGCTTTACTGGCCACAAGCAGTCGTTCTTCGGTGACCTGCACGTAATGGGCCGCGACGGCTTCAACTTCTTCACTGAGAGCAAGTGCGTGACCCAGACCTGGTTCCCTGAAACCGAAGAGGAGATGGCTTCCTGCAAGGTGGACACCTGGGACGGGACCATCACCTCCCTGCCTCAGGACAAGTGAGACTAACTCTGGTTACGTTTGGATCGAAGCAACCGGGTTGGCATGTGGATCAATTTCAGATAGGCAGGCCGGGGCGTTGACCCAAATAAAAGGCATGGTAAGGGGGGCGATTGAACACCAAACGCTCCCTTTACCAGCCGACTGTTCGTGAGATATTTGTCGATTTAGTAAATCGTTTAAATTGGTGTGCGGCTGATCCATGTGATCTGTCGATTGGGGTCCAATTATGAGTCAAGTCACCATAAAGGACATCGCCCGGATTGCCCAAGCGTCGCCGGCTACCGTTTCATTGGTGCTCAACAACAGGCAGGGGGTTGGCAAGCAAGCCCGCTACCGGGTATTACGAGTGGCCCGTGAACTCAACTACACTCCCAGCCTAGTCGCACGTTCCCTGGTGCGCAAGCAATCCGACTCGGTGGCCCTTATGATCACCAACACCAAGAACCCGATCTTTCCGGAGATCGGTGCTGGGATGGAGGAGGTTCTCTTGAGGGCGGGGGGGTCGCTCAACATTTTGTCCACCTTCGATGATCCGGATATTGGGGGCAAGAAGATCGAGAACATGCTGGCCCACGGTCTGAACTGCAAGGTGCGGGTGGAGAAGTACGGAAAATGAGCAAACCATGCTTTGATCTTGAAGGAAAAACCGCCCTGGTCTGTGGGGCCAGCGGCGGTCTGGGTGCGGCTTGTGCCCGGCTCATGGCGCGGGCAGGAGCCAAGCTGGTGATCTCCGGCACTCGGGACGAAAAGCTGGATCCCCTAACCGAAGAAGTTAATACCTTGGGTGGTGGTTGCAGCCAAGTGGCGGTGGACCTTTCCAAGGAGGGAGAGCCGCAACGGTTGGTCGATGTCGCCGTGGAAAGGCTCGGAAGGCTGGACATCCTGGTCAACGCCCAGGGTATCAACCGGCCGCAAAAAGCGGAGGAAGTTACGGCCGAGAACTGGGACGCGGTGATGAACATAAACCTGCGTTCGTTGTTTTTCGTGTGCCAGGCCGCAGGCAGGCAGATGATCAAGCAGAACTACGGCCGCATCGTAAGCATATCCTCGCAGACTGGCACCGTGGCTCTGCCCTTGCGCGCGGCTTACTGCAGCTCCAAAGCCGCGGTGGACAGCGTGAGTCGGTCGCTGGCCCTGGAGTGGGCCCCTTACAACATCACGGTCAACACCGTGGCCCCCACCTTCGTGGAGACCGACTTGGTGGCTGGCATGTTTAAGGATCCTGCCTTCAAGCAATACGTGCTGGACAACATTATTTTAGGGCGCATGGCCGCTCCCGAGGAAGTCGGCTACGCCGTGCTTTATTTGGTTACGGACTTGGCGGCCATGATAACCGGCCACGTGTTGATGGTCGATGGAGGATGGACCATTAAATAAGGTTCAAAACCCTGGGAATGAAAGCGGGGCTGCACCCGGCCATGATTCTCAAAGTGGTGGGCGACGGTGCGGGTATCTCTCGCATGTTCGAGGTGCGCGGCCCCCTTATGGTGGCCGACGAATATGAGCTGGCTATCATGAAGGTGGACGTGTGGCAAAAGGATATGAAAATTATCGGTGAGTTTGCTCGGGAGCTACAGGTGGCCACCCCCCTGTTTGCTGCCGCAGCGTAGGTCTACGACAGCGCTATGGCCCAAGGCTTGGCCAAAAAGGACACAGCAAGCGTTTGTTCCGTGCTGGAACACATGGTTAGCTTTCAGCGCCCTAAGCAATAACTTGTACGGTGGGAGAGTGGTTAGTTTCATTTGGCGAAAAAACTGAAAGATAGCTATGTCAAGCTCAACTGAGCAACCGGCTCCGAACATCGGTCTCCGCCCCGACCAGGTGATCGCCGCCTCGACCGGGCACATGGTGCACGACATCTTCACTGCTTTTTTGCCTCCACTGCTCCCCCTGATCATTGCCGAGTTTTCCCTGAGCATGTTCCAGGCCGGGGTGCTTAACGTCTTCGCGGTGCTGGCCTTCTACTTCAACCCCCTGCTGGGCGTGCTGGTGGACCGGGTGAACCTGCGCCTGCTGTTCGTAGCCGCGCCCGGCCTGGTGGCGGTGTGCATGAGCCTCATAGGCGCGGCCCCGTCCTATTGGGCGGTATGCCTGCTCCTGCTGTTCACCGGCATCGGCTCGGCGGCCTACCACACCATAGGGCCGGTGTTCATCACCCGGGCTGCGGGTAGCCAGCTGGGCCGGGGCATGAGCTTTTTCATGGTGGGCGGCGAGGCGGCCCGCACCCTGGGGCCCCTGGCCGCGGTGGGCGCCCTGACCTGGCTGGGCTTCGGCCATATGTGGCCCCTCATGACAGTGGGACTAGCCTGCTCGCTTTATCTGTGGTTGGTGTTCCGCCGCGCCTCCACCGTGGGGGCCACCGGCCGCGATCCCGAGTCGCTGGTCAAGGTGTGGCGGGCCTTGAAGGGCCTCCTGCTGCCCCTGCTGGGCCTGGTGGCCTGCCGCAGCTTCGTACTGTGGACCCTGATGATCTATCTGCCGGTGTATCTGGTGGGGCGGGGTTACAGCGTGGCCCTGGGTGGCACCGGCCTGGCCGTACTGGAGTTGGCCGGGGTGGGTGGCGCCTTCTTGGGTGGCTGGCTCTCCGACCGGGTGGGCCGCCGTCCTGTGCTGGTGGCGGTGATGCTGGTGGCCCCCCTTGCTATGCTGGCCTTCAACTACAGCTCCGGCTGGCTGCTATGGCCGCTGCTGGCCGTGCTGGGCCTTAGCGTCTTCGCCTCCAACCCGGTGATCCTGGCCCTGGTGCAGGATCACTCCGCCGGGCGGCGGGGTGCGGCCAACGGCCTGTACATGGGCATGGCCTTCGCCACCTCCTCAGGTGTGCTGGTGCTGGTGGGCTGGCTGGTGGACATGCTGGGCTTTCAGACCGCCTTTGCCATCGCCGCCTGCCTGGGCCTCATCGGCACGCCCTTCGCCCTGCGCTTGCCCCTGAGCGCGCCGGACAAATAGGGCTCGAGCCCCGGAGGTGCCGTGCTTGAATCGCTTTAATTGGTAGGGAATAAAACTGTTACCAAGTTCAATAGCATATCTGCTTGAAAATATAAATAAACATGGTCTTAGGCTTGATTTGTGTCTCCGGCCCAATTAAACGAAGATATTTGGCTCAAAGACAGTATGAGCAGGTGACTTATCTCCCTGCAAATACAGGTAAATGCAAAAATGAACTACAGTTCATGGTCTCGTCCTAATTGGCCGAAGACACTTCCCTACGTCCAATCCTACGTCCAGGACCTCAAATCACAAAAATGGGAGTTAGGCGACACACCTAACTCCCTGATATAACTTGGCAGTCCCAACGGGGTTCAAACCCGTGTCTTCGGCGTGAGAGGGCGGGACTAGATACGCACCCTTCCTATTTTC
>JAHLLJ010000224.1 GCA_020444205.1 Deltaproteobacteria bacterium
CGCAGGTGGCCTTGAGCTCCAGGGGCACCTGGCCCCGCTTGTCGCAGAACCAGTGCAACACGTCCTCATATTCCTGGGCACTGATGATCTCCTCGGTCAGGGCCCGGCCCCGGCCGGTGGGCACCAGCAGGAAGATGTGGTGGGCCACCGCGCCCAGCTCCACTGCGGTCTCCTGTATCTGCGGCACCTGGGGCAGGTTGCCCCGGGTTACCGTGGTGTTGATCTGAAACTCCAGGCCCGCCTCGGTGGCCGCCTTCATGCCCTCCAGGGAGCCTTCGTAGGCGCCTTCCTGGCCGCGAAACTGGTCGTGGCTACCTGCGTCCGGGCCGTCGATGCTGATGCTCAGACGCTGGATGCCCGCCTGTTTGAGCTCGCGGGCCCGTTCTGGAGTGAGCAGGGTGCCGTTGGTGCCCATGACCATGCGCAGTCCCAGGTTGTCGCCGTAGCGGACCAGGTGCAGGATGTCCTCGCGCAGCAGGGGCTCTCCCCCGGTCATGATGACCACAGACTTGCCCATGGTGGCCAGGTCGCGCAAAAAGGCCTCGCCCTCGGCGGTGCTCAGCTCGTCGGGGTAGTGCTCGTCCTCGGCTCCGGCCCGGCAATGCAGGCAAGAAAGATTGCAGCGGCGGGTAGTTTCCCAGGCGACCAGACGCAGGGTCGGGACGCCGTCGGGAGATGCTGCCGGAGGTCGGCCGTGGGGGTGGCCGTGGGGATGGCCGCCGGGTTTGCTGGGATGGCTCACGCTTGCTCCTTGCGGGGCGGTTGAGGTGCTCATACCGGGGTGACAACCACCAGTGCAAGCTCCAATGATAATCTCATTCTACGGTTGCAAGTCTATAGCCGTGGCAAAAGGGAATCAAGCCGGGGTTAGGCGGCGAATCCTCTGAACATCCGGGTGGCGCAGCTTCAATAAAAACTTAGAACAGCCTCAGCAGGTCCGTGGGGTGGGAAACCTCGAAGTCCGGCTGCATATTGCGGCACTTTTGGGCATCGCCATATCCGTAGGAAGCCCAGCAGGAGACGGCGCCAGTGTTGCGGGCAAACTCCAGGTCAATGTGGGTGTCTCCCACCATGATGATGTTGGAGGGGTGCGCGTGGTTGAAGCGGGGACGGATCAGCTCCTCGTAAAGCCTGGGGTCGGGTTTGTTGGGACCCTGCGGGGTGTCGCCGTAAACCTCCAGGATGGTTCCGCTCAAACCAAAATTTTGTAGCAACGCGTTGGTGATTTCGGTCTTGCGGGCAGTGACGATCACCGCCGGGATTCCCTTGTCGGCCAGCCCGGCCAGGAACTGGGCCGCCCCCTCGAACAGTTGCAGGCGGCCTGTTCCCACAGAGGTGAAGGTCTCGCGGTAGGCCCGGACCCAGGCTTCGCTGTCTGTGGGGCGGCCCCGGCATTGCAGGTGCACCAATGCTTCGGACAAGGGCAAGCCGATGGTAGCCCGGATGGCGGTCTCGGAAGGGGGCTCCTCGCCCATGGACCTAAAGGTCCGCTGTACGCAATAGACTATCGAACTCGCCGAGTCGACCAGGGTGCCGTCGAAGTCCAACATTGCCAAGTCGTAAGGGGGCATGAGCTTGTGCTCCAATGATGATGGCGCTTGACGGGCCGAGTGTGGCCCATATGCAAATACGGGCGCTGATCAAGTGCGGGCAGGCTTGTGACAAATGTAAAGGTCTGTTACCAGGCGCGCAAGGGACAAGGATTAGGGAGATAACCACATCGCCAATCATGAGGTTTGCCGTAAAGAATTGCTACAGGGAGCGGGGATATGGCAAAAGACGGAGTGTTAACCCAAGGTGTTGCAAAAACAATTAAAAACAGCGAGCCGAGGCCTGGTTTTTGGGCGGATCTCAATGTGGGGAAATAGTTAAATCCTAGTTAATTCAGCACCATAGGATTTACCTCTTTCTGGGGTGGGCTTTTGGCGTCTGATGGTAATTGATCATTTTGCAAACCATTAAATTTTCCTTGACACAGTGTTTCAGAACAGGTGATATTACACCTGAGCGAGCGCTCAGTCGGGGCGGGTTTAAGTTCAGCAACCCGGCATACATCGTAGGTCACACACATAATTAATAATTTCAAAGGTTGCAGCATGGGCGATACAACGGCCCCATCTCAGGGACCCAAGATACATACCGAGGTCAAGGATTCGGATCTGGTCGCTCGTCGTCGCCGTCAGATCGTGGACGCGGCGGTTCATTTGTTTATCAACAAGGGCTTTCACAAGACCACCACCCGCGAGATCGCCAAGGCGGCCGGTTTTTCCATTGGCACGCTTTACGAGTACGTCAACTCCAAGGAGGACGTGCTCTACCTGGTTTGCCAGGCCATCCACAGCGAGATGGAGCAGCGGCTTAGGCAGCGTCTAAGGCACGGGATCAACGGAGCGCGGGACCTGGAGGCGGCCATCGCGGTCTACTTCACGGTGTGCGACCAGATGAGCGACCATATCTTGCTGATCTACCAGGAGACCAAGAGCCTTCCTGCCGAGAGCCGGCGCTTTGTGCTCGAGCACGAGCTCAGGATTACCGGAATATTCGAGGACCTTTTGGCCCGAGGCGTGGCCGACTTTTCGCTGCGGCCCATGCATCCGCCGGAGATAGCCCTGGTTGCCCACAACATCATGGTGTTGGGGCATATGTGGAGCTTCCGCCGCTGGGCCTTGGCCCCGTCCTTTAGTCTGGAGCAGTACCTACAGCTCCAGAGCGACTATCTGCTGGGCGAGTTGACCTAGCAAACAGGAGTAGTACGGCTATGGAGACGCGTCCCTATTCCCCCCAAAACCCGGTGCGGGTCATAACCGCGGCCAGCCTTTTTGACGGCCACGACGCGGCCATCAACATCATGCGGCGCATTCTCCAGGCCACAGGGGTGGAGGTCATCCACCTGGCCCACAACCGAGGTGTCCACGAAATCGTCAAGGCGGCCATTGCCGAGGACGTGCAGGCCATTTGCGCTTCCTGCTACCAAGGCGGGCACGTGGAGTTCTTCAAGTACATGGTGGATCTGCTCAAGGAGCAGGGCCGTCCGGACATCATGGTCTTTGGCGGTGGCGGCGGAGTCATCGTGCCCGATGAGATCAAGGAGCTCTCCGACTACGGAGTGACCCGCATCTACTCTCCGGCCGACGGCCAGCGCATGGGCCTGCAGGGCATCATCAACGACATGGTTCGTCAGATGGACGAGATGGCCGGACAGGAGTTGGCCACGCCGGATCTGGCCGAGCTTAGCCCCGAGCACCCGCCGGTGGTGGCGCGCACCATCAGCCTGGTGGAGCGTGCCGCCCTGGAGCGCCAGGGCATAGACGACTGGCGGGACCGGCTTGTCGAGATTCAGGGCAAGCGCAAGGTGCCGGTGGTGGGCATCACCGGCACGGGCGGGGCGGGCAAGTCCTCGCTCACCGACGAGATACTATTGCGCTACCTGGGCGACTTCCCCGAGCGTAGCGTGGCGGTCATCACCGTGGACCCCACCCGGCGCAAGTCCGGCGGGGCCCTGTTGGGCGACCGCATCCGCATGAACACCCTGGACAACCCCCGGGTGTACATGCGCTCGTTGGCCACCCGGGGCAGCTCCATGGAGATCAGCCGGGCCCTGGGCGACGTGATCAAGGTGGCCCAGGCGGCCGGTTACGACCTGGTGGTGGTTGAGACCGCGGGCATAGGCCAGGGCGACGCGGCAGTGGTGGATGTGGTGGATCTCAGCCTCTACGTGATGACCAGCGAGTTTGGCGCCGCCAGCCAGCTGGAAAAGATCGACATGCTCGACTTTGCCGATTTGGTGGCGGTGAACAAGTTCGAGCGCCGGGGCTCTGAGGACGCCCTACGCGACGTGCGCAAGCAGATGCAGCGCAACCTGAACGCCTGGAGCACGGACCCGGCCAAGATGCCGGTGTACGGCACCATTGCCAGCAAATTCAACGACGACGGGGTCACCGCCCTGTACCTGGCCCTTTTGGCCGAGATAAAGCAAAAGACCGGGGTGGATTTCACCAGCCCCCGCCGGGGCACCGGGGTTACCCACTCCACCAGCCGCACCATCATCGTGCCGCCGGAGCGCATCCGCTACCTGGCCGAGATAGCCGAGGCCATCCGGAGCTACCACAGCCGCACCAAGCAGCAGGCCGAGCTGGTGCGGCGGGTGTGGCAGATGAAGTCCACCCACGACGCCATGACCAAATCCTGGCAAGGCGAGCCGGGCCTGGAGTCGGCCTTGGAAAAGCTCAGGGCCGAGGTGCATAAACTGGAGGAGGGCTACGACGAGGAAACCCACCGCCTGATTGCCCAGTGGCCCAAGCTCAAAAAAGACTACTCAGGCAAGGATTACGTTTACACGGTGCGCGACCGCGAGATTCGCGTTCCCCTGAGCACCCGCTCCTTGGCGGGCAGCGCCATCCCCAAGGTGTGCCTGCCCAAGTGGCAGGACCCCTCCGAGGTTTACGCCTGGATGCGCTCGGAAAACGTGCCCGGTCGGTTCCCCTACACCGGGGGGGTGTTCCCCTTTAAGCGCACCGACGAGGACCCCACCCGCATGTTCGCCGGCGAGGGCGACCCCTTCCGCACCAACCGCCGTTTCAAGCTGCTATCCGCCGATTCCAAAGCGGCGCGCCTGTCCACGGCCTTTGACTCGGTGACCCTTTACGGCTGGGACCCGGACGAGCGCCCGGACATCTACGGCAAGGTGGGCAACTCCGGGGTGAGCATCTGCACCCTGGAGGACATGAAGGTGCTCTACGACGGCTTTGACCTGGTGGACCCCAACACCAGCGTATCCATGACCATCAACGGCCCGGCACCCATAATGCTGGCCTTTTTCTTTAACACGGCCATAGACCAGCAGGTGGCCAAGTTCTACGCCGCCAACCGCCGCGACCCCAGCCCAGAGGAGCATCGCCGCATCAAGGACATGGTGCTCAAGAACGTGCGGGGCACGGTGCAGGCGGACATCCTAAAAGAAGACCAAGGGCAAAACACCTGCATCTTCTCGGTGGAATTCGCGTTGCGCATGATGGGCGACATCCAGCGCTACTTCATTGACAAGGACGTGCGCAACTTCTACAGCGTGTCCATAAGCGGGTATCACATCGCCGAGGCCGGGGCCAACCCCATCAGCCAGCTGGCCTTC